>JADFYX010000189.1 GCA_015232795.1 Magnetococcales bacterium | reverse complement strand
TCCTATAAGCCTTTGCCTATAAGCCTTTGCCTATAAGCCTTTGCCTATAAGCCTTTGCCTATAAGCCTTTGCCCGCAAGTTTAAAGGTGAAATCATAATAGATTCAGCATATAACGGTATAGCGACCCCCCCCAAAAAAAAAAATCCAGGTTTATGCCATGCTTTGAGCAACTTTACCTACCAAATCCATCATTCGACATGAGTAGCCCCACTCATTATCATACCAAGCAAGAATTTTTACCTGGGTTTCGTTAATTACCATTGTAGATTGGGCATCAACGATGGATGAGCGTGGATCATCTTTATAATCTATTGAGACCAAAGGCAGCTCTTCATAACCGAGGATACCTTTAAGGGGGCCATCGGCAGCGGTTTTCATCAAAGAGTTTATCTCTTCGACAGTAGTTGCTCTTGGTACTTCAAATACCATATCGGTAAGAGAGGCATTTAGCAGTGGAACGCGAACTGCCATACCGTTCATTTTGCCTGCAAGTTCTGGAAAGATTTGAATAATAGCTTTAGCAGAACCGGAGGTTGTGGGGATAAGGGACATTGAGCAGGCTCTGGCACGGCGAAGATCTTTATGGCCTAGATCAATAATGGTTTGGGTATTGGTGATATCATGGATGGTGGTCATTGAGGCATGTTTAATGCCTATGCCATCAAGCATAACTTTAACAACCGGGGCAAGGCAGTTGGTGGTACAAGATGCTGGGGTGATTATGTTGTGTTTTTCAGGATCATAGAGATGATCGTTGATGCCCATTACCAGATTAAGTCCACCATCTTTAACCGGGGCTGACACGACAACTTTTTTTATACCCTGATCAAAATAGGGTTGGAGAGCCTCTTTACTTTTAAATTTACCGCTGCAATCTAAAACCAGATCAATCCCTTTGCTGGCCCAATCTACATCACCGGGTTTAGGTTCCGATGAGTAGGAAATTTTATTGCCGTTAAAGGTTATAGTGTCTCCACTGCCGGAAATATCGTGATCAAAACGACCGTGGACAGAATCATATTTTAACAGGTGAGCAGAGCAGGTGACATCTGCCTTAATTTCGTTGATATGGACAATTTCAAAATCTGGGGAGTCAAAAGCAGCTCTAAATCCCAAACGTCCCATACGGCCAAAACCATTTATTCCAATGCGAATAGACATTTTTACTCCATTTATTTATTTAGGTTTAAAAGTTAGCAACTGCGAGTGGATTTATCTAAATTATCAAGTTTTGCCAGTTCGGCCATATCGGCTTTAATCCGCTGGCTTAACTCTCCATGCTTTTGCAAATTTTCTAATATTGCTTGATCCATTTTTTCTTCTTGTTGGGCGATGGTATAGTGCATCCAGAGTTTTTCGCGACGCACCGTAAGCCAGCCAGAGTTTCTAAGATAAGCAAGGTGGCGTGAGACCATGCTTTGCGAAGCCCCAGTTATAGCGATTAAATCGCAAACACAGATATCCGGTGAGGCTGCCACCAAACAAAGAAGACGAATGCGTAAAGGTTCTGAGAGGGCTTTATGCTTTGCAGCCCATTTGTCTAAAGTATCCATGGGAGGGGACTATATTCGTATAAGCAGATATAGTCAATAGTTATTTTTTCTCTTTATTGTTTTAATTCTTATGGTTTGAAAAGAGTAGGGTTGCGAGGAGTACGAGTTTGGTTAACTAAATCACTTGTTTTTAATGAAATTTACTAAATATATATGCATTGAGATAGCAGCACCCAAAGCCCCAATATAAGCGAATATATATGTTTTGTATAAATCAAGATCAGTCAAATTTTCAAAATTGCCACAAGCTGAAACAATGACGACTAGAAGAGAAAAGAAACTTACCGATAGCACTATAATTGCTTTGAATGTGTTCATGTAGTCACCTATATTTGTGGAAAATTTGCCATCCATTGCAGATTATCATAGAGGTGCAGCAAGGAAGGGGATTATGCTTGACATGTCTGTTGTGCTTTGATTGCCAGCAGTAGTGCTGTTTACATCAACTTGAATGTTTCCAGCCAGGATAAGGCTGGAATCAGCGGTTATGTCAGGAGGGTTTGGTGTTGGATCAATAAAGTTACCGTCATCCAGGGTATCATCCACCTCATTTGCAATATCCCAAGGTAAATTAGAAAACTCAATCACATTCAAGATACTGCTTGGCAACTGGACTTTTGAATTGTTGACAGCATCGCCTGATACCTTGTTATTGGCAGTAATTCGAATATTTCCAAACCGACTTTTGAGAGTTAGAGTGGAGTCACCCTTTATAAAACCAGCCAGAATGAGATGCTCGATAAAACATTGCTCTTCCGTGGCGGTATCAATTAATCCATTGCCAATAGTGGTAACAGAGGTAGCAATATTACATGAGGAGGAAATTCCCGGAATATCATTGGCAGCAAGTGGCAAATCACCAGGTAAGTAGTGATACTTTTCTTTAAAATATCTTGTGCCAGTTGAGATATCTTTTATTATTGTCATAATCTCCTTGGCGTGCATACCCCTAATCATTGATTGCGTCATCAAAACTCCAGACCCCATAATCAGCCCGATAATAACCATGACAACAGCTATCTCTATGAGGGTGAAACCCTGCTGGTACCTGTAATTGGTTACATCTAATTGATTGGAATTCATCGTTAAAATCACCAATAGTTAATAGTGCAAATGTTTTTCAAAATAGTATGTATTCCTAGTCAAAGTACGATCTAATTGTTATTAATAGCTATCAAGTGGTATAGCAGCATTTGCAAATTTTGATTGTAACTGGCTGATCATTATAGTTACGCATATATCGTCACCTAAACATGTGTTTGTCAGATTTAATGTTGTGTTTAATATCCCGTCCGGGCCATCACTAATCAATCGGTATGCTTCATAACCATTATATGTTTTCGAGCCTGTATCGTTAAAAATACCAATTTCAGAAACGTTTTCAGAACTATGACCAGCGACCTTAGAGTCAACTATGTATCGAATGGTATTACCCCAAGGATCTTGAGCATCAGAAATATCTGTCAAACCTAAAAGATCGCTCCATGGAACAAATCCCAAAAGTAAATTAGCATCCAAAAGTCCATCAGTATTACTTGAAGCAGAAAAAATTAGACGATGTCTGTCATTTCGTGGACCCGACACAGCGACATCTGGGTCATCATCGTCTCTAGATGCATAAGAAAACAGCGCGTCATGGATCTTCTGGAACGTATCCATAAGCTGTTTGGTGCCAGATTTCATGGAACCATCCTGAATCATTAATGATTTCAATTCAGAAACTGATAAATAAACAATAATGTCATCAGATGTATCGAAAATTCTGTCTGGTCCTTTTGATCGAAAATGAAATAAATCACCAGTAGTAAAACTTATATTCCATGCCGGAAGCGAAAGATTATCCGAAAAAGGTCTTATATTTTTAATAGACGGTTCCGACGTGGTTGTTGAATTGTTGAAAACGTAAGAAGTTGCAAGGTCAGGATGGGCACCAAATAAATAATCGCTTCCCCATGGATCTGTTGGAATTTTTGTGCAAGTTGGAGTAGTGCAAGTTATTCCTTCATCTGTACCAGTAATATCTGTTGGTAAAGTAAATGAACCCGAAGATATGTTAGAAGCTGCAAACCCGATTACAGAATCCTTAATAGCCTTCAACTCCTGTCCAGCTTGTGCTTTCAATCTAGATTGATCTTCCATGCCTCCAATAAAGTTTGCAGAGCGCATCACCAACAGTATGTCATCAAATGCTCCACCTTCTAGGGTTGCATTGTCTGTGTGTTCTCCATCAACAAAGGTTGAATCTTTATCGGTTATTTCAGTATTCTCAATTTCGTACTGACCAGTGCTAGCAAGGGTTTGAGTTCCTTTTAGAGTGTAAGATCCAAAACCATTCCTTCCATGGGAAACTACAACTAATATAGCATCGGTAATCGGGCTTGGAGTAACCAGCCCACCACCTGCAAGTCTGGTATCAACTTGGATATTACCTAAGTCAGATAAATTAAACTCTGTAGGAGTTGCCCAAAAACCAATTTCGCTATCAATACGATAGGTAAAAAAATTATCCCAACCGTCAAGGGCGATGTCTTGCTGTAACCCTAGGGTGTGAAACGGAATCAATCCTACTTCATCAGAACAAACAAGTGGCGCAGTACCTGGATTTTCCAATCCATCATTAGCTGTCAAATCAGTATCTGGACACGGCAGACGGCTATTTCTGGTCATAAATGAAACCAAAGCCTGTTCTATAATTTCCAAGCGTTTTTTGGTCACTTTAACCGCAGTATTTTCATTTATTGCTCGCATAGTGGTGATACTCATGTTCATAAGAATTCCTGTAAGTAGAATAACTACCGCCATCTGAGCAAGTGTAAAGCCTAACTCTGAATTCTTACTTTTTTGTTTGTTCATTTTTGTTGCCCCAACTATGCTTTCAGATACTATTATAAATGTACGATAAATATTAGGTTAGTTTAATTGTACTATAATGCTCTTTTATTGAAAAAGATATGCATTTTAAGTAATATTGATAAAGTAAAAATAATGTAAAATTTACTTTAATATTTAACAAATATTAAGTTGAGTTAAATAACTTTTCAGGAAACTATTGCAACTGAATGTTGCTCTGTTATTTCATACCCAATATATGGCTAAACCAGCCGTCAGTTGGTAAAAATTGTATGGATATCATCTTTAGGGTGAGGGGGTCTGTTAAAAGGTTGAAAATACCTTCGGTTGTAGGGGTTAGCATGTAGAGGAGTACTGTTGCTAGATAGATGATTGCCGTGGCGGTAAGGTTTGTGGAATAGAGCTTGGCAGCACTGCCGAAAGATTTGCGAACACCGCCTAAGCTAAATATATTAAGGCTGGCAAGTTCATCTAGTATCAGGTGAACCATAAAACCCATAAAGAGAAATGATCCTACCAGCCAGACAGTCTGATTGTTTAAATTAAAAAGTCTGTGCAACAAGATAGTGGTTAAAAATAGCGAGAGAAAAGCTGCTGGTATAGAGTGAAAAATACCCCGGTGGACGGTGAGCTTGGTAAAAAGGCCAAAGACAAAAATCAAAAAAAATAGAAATGCAGCAAACCATAAAAGAAGTGACTCTATGGTTGAGAGATGTTCTATTTGACTAAACAGAACTAAAAAAAAAAAAAT
>JADFYX010000188.1 GCA_015232795.1 Magnetococcales bacterium | reverse complement strand
CTGATTATTAATTTTGCTGCTGAATTATCTACTGGGGAGCTAGTAGTTGGCTCCTGGGAAACCGCTTCAGTCGGTGGCCTGATTATTAATTTTGCTGCTGAATTATCTACTGGGGAGCTAGTAGTTGGCTCCTGGGAAACCGCTTCAGTCGGTGGTCTGATTATTAACTCTGCTGATGGTTCATCTATTTTAGAATCTGGGGAAGATTCCAAAACATCTGTTGTAATAGTGGGGATAACTTGTGGTTCTGATGATAGTATATCCATTGCAGGGTTGACTTGCGCCTCATCTGTAGAGAGATTAGTTGTTGGTTTTGATGAGTCAGCACTCCAATCTGGATCGATAGTTTGAAACATCTTATGCTGGGTTTCTATTTTTAAATGTCTGTTTATCCATTTGTTTAAATCTTTTACTGCCTTTCCTTCGGCATCGGCTTCCAGGGGAATTTCTTGTAGATTCTCTAGAGGCCAATCGGCAAACCCCCAACGTCCCGATTCAATTTCGCCAAGAATATAGTTCCATACCTCGCCAAAATTATCCTGGCTAACAGCACCTACTCTTGGTTTTGTTGGCGATAAAGAGTCATTTTGTGGCTCTGTCATCATGATTTAATCCCCCACGAACTAAATATCCTGTTTCAACCTAGATTCGGCAGTTGATTGCAATATTCGCTGTCCACTTCCTAAGGCGAGACTGCCAACCATAGCTTTGTGCAGATAAGCCAAGGCGTATTCTACCCCTTCATGGAGCGGGATTCCACGGGCCATATGCAGTGCAATTGCAGATGCCAACGTACAACCTGTGCCATGAAATGTTGCTCCTTGCAGACGTTGGCTGACAAATGGATAGAGATTGCCAGCTTTATCTAGCAGAAGATCGACAATTTTTTCTTCTGGTAGATGGCCCCCGGTCAACAGAACTCCACAACCGTATTGGGCTAGTTTTCTGGCAGCTTGCTCCTGTTCTTGCTGGTTTCTAACGGCTAAACCTGTAAGGGTTTGGGCTTCTGGGCCGTTGGGAGTAATTAAATCTATGTGGGGCAGGAGTAGGTCCATAAATTTAGCTCGTCCCAAACCATCAAGCAGCTCTCCACCACCTGTTCCTGCTAAAACCGGGTCGGCAATTACCGGAATATCGGGATGGGCTGCCAGTTGCTCTGCAACGGCTTCGACAATTTCGGCAGTTGCCAACATGCCCAACTTGATTGCATCTGCTCCAATATCTGCCAGACAGACCGCCATTTGCTGGGCTACTAAATCTGCTGAAACGGGTTTTACCTCATATACCTTGTTGGTATCTTGTACAGTAATTGCGGTGATTACCGTCATGGCATAGCCACCCAGAGCAGTAATAGTTTTTAGATCAGCCTGTACACCAGCCCCTGCGGTGGGATCAGAACCAGCGACTATGAGAATTTTTTTATTGCTGTTTTGAGCTGTTTTAGCCCAATTAGTTGTGACCATAACTTGTCAACAACTCCCTCCTTATGATAGTTCTCTATGCCTGGATGATGTGTGTATAATTATCCTAGATTCGGCAGTTGTCGTCATGCAACGCCAACTGCCGAATCTGGGATTATATGCAATTGTTACCTTGTATTAAAGGAACTTAGTATGCCAAAAGTGCTTATATCCGATAAAATGTCTCCCCGTGCTGAAGAGATTTTCCGTGAGCGGGGTCTTGATGTAGATTTTCGTCCTGGTCTTTCAGTTGACGAGCTAAAAGCGATTTTACCTGATTATGACGGTATCGCTATTCGTTCGGCAACAAAGTTAACGGCGGATTTAATAGGTGTTGCGACCAACCTGAAGGTTATAGGTCGGGCTGGTATTGGTGTGGATAATGTTGATATTCCCACCGCATCCAAGCAGGGGGTGATCGTTATGAACGCTCCCTTTGGCAACACCGCCACAACTGCCGAGCAGACAGTAGCCTTGATGTTGGCTGCTGCACGACATATTCCTGAAGCTACTGCATCTACAAGGCAGGGAAAATGGGAAAAAAGCCGTTTTATGGGTAAGGAGCTGTTTAACAAGACCCTGGGTATTATCGGTACGGGTAATATTGGGGGTTTGGTGGTAGAGCGTTTTCAAGGTCTTAAGATGAACGTGCTGGCCTATGATCCTTTTATTTCTAAGCAAAAAGCCGACGAGATGGGAATTAAGCTGGCGGAAACCTTGGATGAGTTTTGGCCAAAAATTGATTTTCTCACCGTTCACACGCCTTTGACTTCTAAAACCAAACATATAGTCAACGCCGATGCTTTTTCTAAGATGAAAGATGGTGTTGTTGTGGTTAACTGCGCCCGTGGTGGCATTTTTGATGAAGCTGCCCTTTATGATGCCTTAAAATCGGGCAAGGTTTATGCTGCTGGTCTGGATGTTTTTGAGAAGGAGCCTGCCGTAGATAATCCACTGTTTGAGTTTGACAATGTGGTTTTCACTCCCCATTTGGGTGCATCTACCTCTGAAGCACAGGTAAATGTTGCGGTACAGATTGCCGAGCAGATCTCCGACTATCTGCTAAACGGCACAGTGCAAAATGCGTTGAACATTCCTGCGGTATCAGAATCCGAGCTACCGACTTTGCGTCCGTTTTTAAATTTGGCAGATAAACTAGGCACAACATTGGGGCAGTTGACGGAAGCTGGTGTTAAGCGGATTGAGGTTTTATATGAGGGTGATGTTGCAGATTTAAACAGAAAACCCATTACCAACACAATTTTAAACAGCCTGCTTACGCCTATGTTGCAGGATGGAGTTAACCTGGTAAACGCTCCATTGATAGCTGACGAGCGTGGTATTGAGGTTGTGGAGTCTACGAGAACTCGCACAAGAAAGGGTTTTACTTCGCTAATTACTGTAACTATTACCACAGAAAAACGCGAACGCTGTATCTCTGGTGCTGTGGTTAACAACGATCTGCCACGGGTTGTGGCTATGAACGAAATTCCCATTGAGGCAAATCCAGAGGGCAACCTGATTTTTATTGCCAATCAGGATTCACCGGGTTTGATTGGTAAGGTAGGCATGATTTTGGGTGATGCCAAGATTAATATTGCAAACTTTCATCTGGGCAGAACAAGAATGGGAGGCAGAGCCATAGCCTTTGTAAATGTGGATCAAAACGTACCAGACGCAATAATGGCAAGACTATCAAGCATAGATGGCGTTTTAGAAGCCAAGTTGGTAAGATATTAAAAAAAGAGGGTTTTGCCGGTATTAGTGGGGGTCCAGGGGAATCATTTCCCTGGTGGGTTTGGGCAAAGCCCAAGGTTTTATCTTTAAAAGCGGATTTAAAAAGACTATTTTTTTACTTTTCGAAAAAAAGTCCCAGCAAGTATATCAGCTCCATTGATGAGAAAATCCAGCCTCACCGGATTTTTTCATCAATGGAGCACAAGTTACCCACACAAAGGCCGGATAAACTCCATTGCCAAAAATTCAAAACAGAGCAGCTAACATTCAAAACAAAAAATCACCCCCAGCTTTGATAATAGTAATTCCCTGCCACAACGAGCCAGACCTGATAACAACTCTAAACTCTCTTGCTAATTGCCAACAACCAGAAGACCCAGTACAAGTGCGATTGGTAATCAACGCAGCCAAAGACGCAACAGAAGCAGTAATAAAACAAAACCAAGCAACCCTAAAAGCCACCCAAGAGTGGATAGCCCAACAACAAAACAGAAATCTAGAAGTCATAATCCACAACGAGCAAAATCTACCCAAAAAACATGCAGGTGTTGGTTTAGCCAGAAAAATTGGAATGGACGCAGCAGCCGAATTTTATCAAAAGTCTGGCTATGCAAACGGTCCTATTATCTGCCTGGATGCCGATTGCACAGTAGAAAAAAACTACCTGATAAGCCTAATAAACCATTTTAAAACAAATCCAAAAACCCCCGGTTGCTCCATAAACTACGCCCACCCATTAGAAAACCTCGCCCCCCAACACCGCTTGGGAATAGCAGCCTATGAGCTTTATCTACGTTACTATAGACAGGGTTTGCGCTGGGCTGGTCATCCAGCAGCGTACCATACAGTAGGCTCCTCCATGGCAGTAAGGGCCGATATCTACCTAGCCCAAGGGGGCATGAACCGCCGTAAGGCAGGAGAAGATTTTTATTTCCTGCAAAAAATAATCGCTCTGGGAGGTTTTAGCGAGATTTTCAACACCCAAGTAAACCCATCCCCCCGCAGTTCACTAAGAGTACCCTTTGGCACAGGCAGAGCTATAGACGAATGGCTAACTGGTGACGAAACCATCCGCCTGACATATGACCCCAAGGTGTTCCAAGATTTAAAACAGTTTTTTCAACAATCCCACCGCCTATATCAAGAGCAAATAGAGCCGGATTCCCAATCTCTAAAAGAATATCTAGCAGAGGCCAACTTCAGCCAAGCCATGGAGAAAATCCGCGATAACACCACATCAGTAAAAATGTGCCAAAAAAAATTCTTCCACTGGTTCAACCCTTTTCGCACTCTAAAATTTATTCACCATGCAAGCAACAACCACTATGAAAAAATCCCCATTGAAATTGCCAGCCAAACTCTTTGGGGGTGGTTGGGTCAGGCTGAACCTCACAATACAGATGTTGAGGGTTGGCTGCTGATATATCGGATGTTTGAGATTGAACAGGCCAAGAATAATTAGCCCATTGGGACTCTCCCCCGGACCCCCGTAGTAATTTTTATTTACAAAACTAATACAGCAACCGATTTAAATTATTTAACAGAGTTATTGTTATTGTAAATTGCCGATCAAGTAGCTACAATGATGAAACATCAGTATGAAGTTGGGGGTGTACCGGCTTCGACGGGGTGTGGAAAGATCTTTGGAGGCGACTCGGTATTGTACCGCCGTAATGGACAAAAATTGATAATTGCTAACGACGAGCATTACGCTCCGGCACTCGCAGCAGCTTAAACTGTTGTAAAGTGCGGGGTCCCGATCTGGGCCCGGCAACAGAAGCCACAAGGTATGATCAAGCCGGAACTAAACAGGCCGGTCTAAATAAAGGGGTTTCCAGTACTGCGAGGTAACGCAGGTTTCAAGGTCAGCTGGTCGAAGGCCAAGAAACTATCAGACCAGCAAAATAGTCGTGCATCTTCCGGGTTGAATACATGTTTCGGACGCGGGTTCGACTCCCACCA
>JADFYX010000187.1 GCA_015232795.1 Magnetococcales bacterium | reverse complement strand
ATAAAAAATGTATTTTTTATTGCGATATTGTTATCCATTGTGGCTTCTGTTGCCTTGGCTGCTGAACCATCTATTCCAGTTAGTAAAGCTGCCCCTCTACTAGATAAAGTTAAATCATTTTCATTTTCTGCTCTACCAAAAGGTTTTCAAGAAAAGGGGGCTCCAAAGCTTGGTAGTGGGGTTCTGTTATCGGTATATATTAAAGGGGCAGTTAATGCTGGGGTTGCGTTGGATGGTAGTGCTGTATTTATCCAAGAGATAGGAAATATTGATGCAAACCAGATGAATCACGATGCTGTTTCAGTTTTTACCGGAACTGTTTTGAATTCTGGAGCTGAAATAGGTTCTGGTAAAGTTAAATCGGTTGAAAGAGTGGGGTCAATCAAGGCTGGGGGTAAAGCTTCTAAGTCTATGGTGAATGTTGTTGTTGGTAACATCTCCAGCGGAACAATGGGAGAGAATTCTAGTAGTCAGATTCAAGTTGGAGCCGTACATGGCACAAAAAATGTGGATCGGGAGATAATAAATGTTGCTGTGGGAAATATTTTATCAGGCACGTTAGGTAATAAAGATAACAGTAACATTAACATTGCAACGATAAGCAGTAGCAAAAATAGTATGAACCGAAATATGGAAAATATTTTTGTTGGCGATGTTTCATCAAGTGCTGCTGGTAAAAATAGTCAAAGCTCTATAGATGTTGGAAGTGTAGTTGATAGTAGTAATAACAAATTAGCAGTTATAGCTGGTAACTTGACCCAAGCGGCTATTGGAGAAAATAGTGATGCAAACCTTGTTGTTGGTCAAATTTCTAACTCAAAAAATATTAAAGAAGAGGTGGAAGTAGCCAATATTATTTCCACCGCAAGTGGCGAGCAAAGCAATGCAACAAATAAAGTCGGAGTGTTGAGCTCAGTAAAACAAGGTATTGTAGGTATTAATGTTGGCACAATCACAACCACAGCTATTGACCTTAAAGATACAGCAACTACAAAGATTGGTATTGATAATAACATCGACAATCTCACCCAAGGTATTTTTGTAGGTAATGTATTTACTTCCGCTTCTGATGTTAATTCTACTGCTACAACTGAAATCGGAGCTATATCAAATGTAAACACAGTTACGCAACTAATTACTGCTGGTGTTGTATCAACTAGTGCAAGTGGAAATGGTGCAGTTGCAAAAACAGTAATTGGTGAGATTGATGGAAGTAGTAGTGTCACCCAAAATATCGCTGTTGGAATTGTTACCACATCATCCATAGGAGTTGATAGTACAGCAACGACAAAAGTTGGATCTGTATTGGGGGGGGGGGCAAGTAGAAGACAATATAGTAACGGGTATTATCATAAACCATGCAGAGGCGGTTTCTAGTAATGCCCTTGTAGAAATTGGCAATGTATCAAGTGGCGTTTCAGGAAGTATAGAGACAAATATTATAATAGGCGATGTGATAAATACTGTGACTATAGCTGATCATGGAGAATCTCGTATTCGTGTTGGCAATGTCTATCAACAAGATGGTGGTCATTCCACTATTTCAGTTGCTGCTGGAATACTCACAAGCACAGTAGCTGCTGCTATTGATGGAAAAGCGGGCATAATGTTAGGAAATATAAAGCAACAAAACGGAGGCAATACCGTTGTTGCTGTTGGTGATATCAATGCCGTTGCAGCAGCTTGTTCTGGTGCTGCTTGTGATGCGGAACTACTCAGTGGGGGAACCTGTGTAAGTATTGGCAACTTGGGTATGAGCTGTGATAGCCAAAAACTAGATGATCTTCTTGGTGAAATTATAAAATTTCTATTGGGAGAGGTTAAAGCTGTTTCATCTGAGATTGAAGATGCTGCTAAAGATTTTATAAATTTAGCAAAGGCCGATCCCAATAGAGTAGCTCATATAGTCAGCTTGGAGCCTGTTTCTATGCAGATTAAACTGGCTACTGCTGACCCTGGTGTTATTGACCCACATGTGATGACAGATGCCGTCTCGGCATTGAAAATTACGGCTTTGAGTGATCCAGACAAGGTTGGAACAGATACAGTAAAAGATGCCTTTAATGCTATAAACTCTATTGCTTTCAAAAGTATACAGACAATAGACATCCCCTTTGCCGACAAACCACAGCCAATGTATGATATTGATCCCAATGTAGCAAAACAAGCTATTTCAAGCTTGGTAGATATTGCAAATAATGCAAGTTCTTATATCTCCAGCAGTGGAATAGGACAACAGGCTTTTAACACCCTTAGTAGTATAGCAGTTTGTGGATCATCCTCTAGCAGTGCAGTGCAAGATACAGTAAGTAAATTAGCAGATAGTGGAACATATACAGTACCTGATAGTGGCGGTAGTGGTGGAGGTTCCAATTTTCACTTTCACTACCCACCTTAATTAAATTACAGCAATAGCAAAGTTTGAGTGGGTTGCAGATACTATAACCAGCTCTTTAATATTGAACATTTTGGAGAAAGTCATGAAAAAATATAATCTAATTATTGCACTATTATCTGCTTTTGCATTCTTATTTGTTGGTGTATCAACATCAGATGCCCACCAACAACACAAGGGTTATACTCCTGGATTATATCCCCATAAGGCAGTTAATGTGAACATGGTTGGAGTTGCATTTCAAAAACTGGGATATTCAGCTACCCTACACAAAGATAAGCGTGGAAATCCTCACCTGTTAATTACAAATCCTGTTGCTCCAGCAGTTGAGGTAGCAGTATTTTTTGATGATTGTAGCCAAATGGGCTGCGAAGATCTTACTTATTATGCAAACTTTGGCTCTAAGGTAACAATCAGTGCTGAGCATCTCAACAATTGGAACCATATCGGAGCTAAGACACGCAGCAAGGCTTTTACCTCAGATGGTGGTGAGATTGGGCTGTCCCATACAGTAAGTTTTTATGGAATGGATGACTTTGAGAAAGTCGCTTTAAGTGCTGGACTATTTATGTTAGAGATCAAGCTATTTGGGCAAAATTATTTGGGAATTAAATAACCCAAATTTCCATCTTATTTAGTTAGATTAAATAATATCATACCATATTCTGTATTCATATATATAGCCCGGATGTTGTATGAATAATTGCTAAAATGGTGGTCAATAGTTTCTCTTGATACGTACAATTGTACCTAGAAACGGCAGTTGGAAGCACGCTCTTCCAACTGCTGTCTCTAGGTTGAAAGTACATAGTATTGTCTAAATTTAAACAACATCTCAAAAGAGCTAAATTATCTTATGAAACGAATAATACCAGTTCTGTTATTTATATCCTTGGCTCTTACGGGGTGTTTTGCTGCAAAACCTCCACCACCTATATCAGCAGTAATTACTGCTGATTCTTTTGCAATGTTAGATAAAGAAGAGCTTAAAGCAAGTAACTCTCTTGAATTTCCTTTTACATGGCAGAAAGGAGATACATTCACCTTTGATAACCCAAAAGAAAAATGGATAGTTCATAAAATCCATAAAGACAGGTTAGAAATGGTAAATGATCAAGGTATGTTGCAAGTGATTTTATCAAACCCTTTTGTTCCTGCTGTTGCTTGGCAGGGGGCAGAATCTAAAGGTCGTCGTAAGTTGTCAGGTTTTAGAGGTAGCCTCTACCATTTGGCGGTTGGAAAACAGATGGAGTTTGATGTTGATGGACAATCTGATCGTCCATCGGTTACATGGTCGGCCCACTGGTTTTGTGAAGTCACAGAAAAAAAACAAGCTCGCATTTTAGGTGGGGATAAAGTGTTTGAGGCTTTTGTAGTTGTCTGTGAAAGCAATGGACAAGAGGTCCATTTTAGCTATGCCCCAGAAATAGCTCATCATATTTCAATACGTACAACAATTGATGGCAAAGATACAATTCGCAATCTTATTCAGATACAAAGAGCTAAGGCTATACCATAAATGTGGTTTAGCAAACTTTTCAGTTATAAACAGTTTCATTACAAATCATCAACAAAATAATTTACACCGCTAAATATATCTGGCAATGACTGCAATGTTTGGAATATCCCAAAAACCATAATGCCATGATGCGCCCCAACATTCATGGATGTTATATCATCCCAGATGGTTTCACCAGCTTCATTCAAACCAGTAAAAAATAGTACACAACCAACTACTAACTTAAGGTAGCGGTTATTGGAAAAGGCTTTTAACTTAACCATAAAAGCCATTACTTTCTCCTTGTAAAAAAATATAAAGCTAAAAATAACTATATTTGATAACTATAAAATTAGGGTATACAGTTTAAGGTATTAATGGAAACACAGCTATACATAGCTCTTATGAACAGATCGGCTAACCGTAACATAAAATATAGGGATAATTCATGGGTCTTTAATAATAATTTGGCTTGTTTGTTGCTTGATTACTTACCACACCAGTGTTTACGTCAAATTGTTGATGGTGCATAATCTTTTGAGTAATGGGGCAAATACCATGGGTCAAGCTGCGACTTCTAACGAGAATTTTATTATCAAACGCCACCCAAAAGGTAACAACGAATTGACAAACGAACTCGTTAAATTGTCCTTAAATCAATATAAAAGTGACAATAATATTCAGTTGCTAACAGCCGAACTTCAAAAAATTGCTTTAAATTGTAGCAGATCAGTACTTACCCATTAATAAATAGCGATTATTTTCTCACATTGTATAATCTTTCTTGCATTTGTAATATTGTTATACAGTTGTAAGATAGTTTTACACTAAAAATTACTCTCTTCACTCATCCGCATTTAAAGCCTTGATGGCACTTTGTGCTAACTGGGTATGATGCATTATTTTTTTAAAAGATTTAGTTGCCCATTTTGGTCCTGCACTAAAGACAAGAACCGGAGTACTGGTGTGGGTACCAGTGGCCCATACTAGACCCATACGGGCAGAAGTTATTCTGGCTAATAGAGCACCTCTATGGCGTTTGGGATATACATAAAAAGCACTGTTTACTCCCATTTTTGTCACTTGCTTTTTGTCAAGTGAATAATGCCCCTCTTGATAATATTGATTTTCTTCTGTCTCTAATATGCGCTTTGCTTCATTTAGTGTAATAGGAAATCCGGTATTGGCTTTTACCAGTGCAACCAAATTAGAAGGGGTTTGTTTAGCCTCTGGAAGTTTGTCAAACTTTTTAAAAAGATCGGAATAGGCT
>JADFYX010000186.1 GCA_015232795.1 Magnetococcales bacterium | reverse complement strand
AGAAGATAGAAGAGTGAAGACAAGGGCACATTTTCAAACCGGCATTTTTCCTACAATTTCAGCCCGGTGTCCGCAATTAGGCAATAAACTAGGATTAAGATTAAATTATCAATAAATATGCAAATTAAGAAGGAGTTAGTATACCATGCCATTTGATTTTCTGATAGTATGGTGCATCTAAGGATTATCTCGTTAGGAAAAACCATGAAATTTTTTCAATTTATATTTTTTGCGATATTAATATTTTTTTCTTTTGCTAAAACTAGTTATGCAGTCTGTATTTATGGTGACTGCAAAAGTGGCTATGGTGAGTCTGTATCAAAGACAGGTATCCATTATAGAGGAGAGTTTGAAAAAGGCATTCGACTTGGAAATGGCACTCTCACTTGGCCTGATGGTTCAAATTATGAAGGTTTTTTTAAAGATGATAAGTTTAACGGGTTAGGGAAGTTTGTTTGGAATGATGGCACAAAATACATTGGCTATTGGAAAAATGGATTACAACATGGCGAGGGAGAGAAAACCTTCCCATCAGGATCGTCTATATATGGTAAATTCAAATATGGTAAGCTGCAAAAAGTTGTATTCATCATGGAACCTGGAGCAAAAGAAGAGTTTCTAGACATTGATAGTGAAATAGAGCAAAAGATAGTTGTTAAAGAGGTAGAGCAAAAGCATCTGCCAAAAAACAGTGAAAAAGCTGACGTTAATAAAGAGCTGCAAATGCTTGTTGAAAAACTTGCCGATGACCCAAAACTAAAACAGATAACTAACCCCCTTTTGCCTAACATTGGCAAAAAAACTGTTGCAGATTTAAATCTCAAGACAACTGCTGATGCCCCAACCCAAAATTCTGTACCATTAATTACAGAAGATCCTATTGATCTAGAGGAAAAAAAGCCTGTTGCTGATACCAGCAACGATGATGATGACAATATAAATACGATGTCGATAGTTGATAAAGCCGCTAAAAAGCTTGCTGATGAGTTGGATGACGAGCCGTTAGTTGCTAAATGGGAGCAAACCCCTGCTGTTATTAAGGCTGCTGATGTTCCTGTTACACAAGAGACATATGAAAGCCCTGCTGTTGAGATTACCGAAGAGCCAATTTCTCAGCAAATGTTGCCAAGCTCAATTTTAGTCATCTCCCAATTGCCTAAATCAGTAGATGAGGTGAAAGATTTTATTAACCACAATCAAAAGAAAGTTTTTATTTTTTTAGCTCTGTTTCTGACTCTGGTTTTAATTCTCTTTCTTGTTAAAGTTCTAAGCAACCGCAAAAAAGATAGGCAAGCTATAGATGCTCTACTAAACACTGAAAAAGACTCTAAAAATTCTAATTTAGATGAAAATCCGTTTGCAGAAAATTAGCCACCATCAAGAGCTTTTATCAATGGTTGTAATTGTGCTTCAAATCTGTGCCAGCGGCCAACGGAACTTCTGTACATGGGTTTGCGAACCTGATTATTGCTAGCAGTATTAATATTGCGGTTGGTTTGGTGAAAATTAAGGCAGTTATCGTTCCACTCCAGGTTACAATAATTTAAAATTCTTTTGCTCTGAGATTCCTGGTTTTTGGTTAAATCTTCATAAGCAATGTCCAAAATTGTGTTGGGTAGCACTTCTCGCCAATGGTCCATTAAGTCTGCATAAAGATTATAATACTCACCTAACTCTGTTAAATCGTATGCATAATTATGTACACCTGAAAATTTTTTTTGAAATATTGAGAGGCATGTGTCTGTGGGTGAACGGACAGAGTGGATAATCTTAGCGTTGGGAAGTATTGTTTTTATTATGCCAATGTAGATAAAATTATTGGGCATTTTATCGGTAATAAATTGACTTTCAGGAGCCAATTCACATAGTTTACTAATGTATGCTTGTCCTAGTTTTTCGGCAGATTTTATGGGCATATCAGCTATGGCTTGGGGTAATTTATCTAAATTATCAGTGACATTTTCAAATAGAACCTCTTTTAAAAAAAGCTGTTCACCACCGCCATAAACTTTGGGGTGGCTGGACAGTATCTGCTCAATAAGGGTGGAGCCAGAACGGGGCATGCCAAGAATAAAAATTGGGGTTTTATCTAAACATCCACCTGTTTTTCTTTGGAAAAAAAACTCATTGTTAAATTGAGATATATAGGATTTAAACTCATCCGTAGTTTTTGCCAAATCAAAATTAATTGTTGTTCTCATCAACTCATTGCCAGTTATATAATAAGCAAAAGCCTCTGAATCCAGCCCTAAATCGGCCATGGCTTTTCCTAAAGCAAAATTAAGGGCAATCTTACCCATGGTGTCAGACTCTTTTTTAAGAAGGTTTGTCATCGCTTGAGTTTGGGATATATGGGTAAATTCTTTAGCTTCAGATAGATTAAAATAGGCGGTGCTAAAATCGGCTTTATGGTCTATAGCTTTTTGGTAGCACTTTGCGGCAGCTACCATTTCACCCTGAGATAGCAGAGCATTTCCCATATTATTATAGGCAGAGGCATAATCTGTTTGTACTTCTATGGCTTTTTGGTAAGAGGCAACCGCTGCTTGGGGTTGGTGTTTTTCTGTTAAAGCATTGCCCATTATATAGTGGGCAAAAGCATATTCTGGTTTTATAGAAATTGCCAATTTAAGACATGATATGGCAACATCCAACTTACCTCTAAGAAGTAAAATTGCCCCAATATTACACAGAGCCACGACATTTTTAGGATCATATTTAAGGCTTAGTTGAAAACATGCGAGAGCCTCATCCAGCTGACCTGATTGTTGGTGAGAGATGCCTTTTTCTAACTCTTCATTGGATTTTGCTGAAATATTATCTGACAAACTATGTCGCCTGTTTTGTAAGAGTTGTAATTCTTAAATTGAACGCTGTACATTAATAAATATTCCAACGAGAACTGAGAAAATCTGGAATCCAGAGAACCTCCTCCTTTTTATTGCTCAGTAGACAGGAGATTGGGCCATCATGCGAAATTACAAAAGCTATCACACCAGGATGTTTACCAACAAAATTAACTGCTGACGTGTGACGAGTACCATATTTAGACAAATTTACCTCCTCTCTACTTTCAGGAAAACCAGGTTGAAAATAGTAGGTCTTACCAGACCATTGGCGAGTTGCTAAAACAGAGCCAAAAGAGATAGGGTTTAATTTATGGGAGATAATCAGAGCACCATCAACATTTGTCAATTGGCTCATGAAATCAACATGATCTATCAGCCTTTTTTTACATTCATTTATAGTATCTTCAAGCACCTGTTTATCAGCAGTTTCTGGGTTTAATCCATTCTTCTTTCTATTACTAATTCTCTTTTTTTCTTTTTGCATTGCACATAGGTTGGCAATATTTTGTGGGGTATTGGCCTCTTGAAATAGAGGGTATTTTGTGATCAAGGATTTTTTTGCTTTGTCTATCAGTTTTTCTGGAAGCCAAATAATTGTCGCTCCTTGGCACCGTTTGGTCGCTTCCTCTACTAAAAGATTCATCATCTCTTGATAAATGAGCCAGTATGGGGTCCCCTCTTTTTTGAACTCTTCATGGCTCTTAATCATCTTTTGCATGGTTTGACTTACAATACATGAAGAGTCTGAGCCTTTGGAGGTCTGAGTAAAATGCCCAGAGTTGAAGTTTGCTAAAACATGACCACCCCAAGATATGGTCAAAGAACCAGGTTTTAGTGAGGAAACTGTTATAACATCCAGATGTTCTGGAATAAAAGGGTAGGGGTCAATGGAGGTGTTGCCACGTTTACTGACAAATATTGCCCCCCAAATTTCCAAAATTTCATGGTTTTCTTTATTGCTACTAACTGCAATAACAGTTGTTTGGGGATCAAAACCTGGGGCTAACTTTCCCAAAGAGTCGAGATTAAAAGGGAGTCTTTTTTCAAAGCTAATCACAGCTTTATCATTAGGTATCCCTTTGTTAAGAAAATAATTAGGGTTAATAAGTGAGACAGCCAGGCTTATTGATTCACCTTCTTCACTTTGGATGCCTGCCAAAAATACCAGTTCTAAAATAGTTTTAAGTTTTTGAAAAGTGAGTTGATAATCATCACGGCTACAGACTCTCTGCCACAGTGAATAGATTTGCTCAATTATCTGTGTGTCAAATAGAGCAACTCCTTCTATTGTACTAATTACACGTCTGCGTTCGGTAATATCTCGAATAACAGCAGAGATATATCTTTTGTCAGTGTTGTCCCAAGAAGAAATAGAAATTTCTAGGGGAAATCTTCTGCCATCATTACGAAGTCCTTCAAGTTCAATATTGTTACCCTTAAACCTTGATTTACCACTTATTAAAAAACGTTTAAAACCCACAGTATGTTTTTTTCTTAAATTTTTTGGCATAATTGTGGTTACAGGTTTGCCAACAATTTCTGCAACACTATAGCCAAAAATATTTTCGGCAGCTTTATTCCAAAAAATTATTTTTCCATTTTCATCAACAGAGATAATAGCGTCAATGGTAGAGTCTGTTATTGAGCGGAACCTTTCTTCACTAGCTTGCAAAGCAAGCAGGTTCTTTTTGCGTTCAAGATAGATAATTATCCGTTGTCGTAAAACCAACCATTGAATAGGTTTGGTAATATACTCCTCTGCCCCCACCCCAAACGCTTTTTCAACCGATTTCGCATCATCATTAGATGTCACCATGATAATGGGTATCTTTGCAGTTTTTTTATTTTGCTTAATTAAATGGCAAGCTGTAAAACCATCTATACCCGGCATTACAGCATCCATCAAAATTAAATCAGGTAGCAACTCTTCACTCTGCTCCACAGCCTGTTTACCATCTTCAAGACGTTTTATGTCATAACCACTTTTTTCTAAAAATACAGCAAGAATATTTTGAAATATTTCATCATCATCCACCACAAAGATAAGCGGTTTCTTGCTGGCTATGTTTTTAGTGATCATAAGCCTTTATCTCTTTCAATATAAATATTTGATTTTTTCACAATATCTCAACACATAAGTTCACACTACACTTGTAAGGTTAAATATCACTTGCTACAAAAAGCAAATAATATTCTTCCTATCCAAATAATTTTGTCAACAATATGCAACAAACAGTATTAATCGCTGTACAAGGTAGCCCAGATATAATCATTGTAACGTATTTATCATAAAAACCAATAAGCCATCTTAAAATGGATTGTGGATACATTTTCTGCTAGATT
>JADFYX010000185.1 GCA_015232795.1 Magnetococcales bacterium | reverse complement strand
GTATTTCTGGGGTTCAATTTGTTGATTTGCAATATGGCAATACAAAAAAAGAGCTAAAAGAGTTTACAAAAAAATCTGCTGTAAAAATTATCCAAGACAGCTCCATAGACCAGATGCAAGATCTTGATGGTTATGCAGCACAAATAGCAGCTATGGATCTGGTCGTTACCATATCCAGCACAACAGCACACATGGCGGGAGCTTTAGGAGTGCCAACTTTATTGATGCTGGACAGCTCCCCCCTATGGTATTGGATGCTTCATGGCGAAAAGTCTCCTTGGTACTCCTCTTTACGCCTGTTTCGGCAAAAAAAACCTGGGGAATGGGGTGAGGTGATTACCGAGGTTAAAAAAGCGATACAAAATATGGTTTAATCCTAGATTCGGTACCCCATGAATAAACGGCACAAAAAAAAATCATCTAAAAGTGGTCAACAACAGCTATCTCTACATCAAGCCTATGCTAAGGCAGTAGAGCATTTTAATTGCCAGAATTACCATGAGGCAGCCAAAATTTGCTCTGCAATTATTCAAGCAGTTCCAAATAATATTGATGCTATTAATCTGTTAGGAGTCATAGCCCAAAAACTCAACCGCCACGACTTGGCTGTTATGGAGTTTCGCCGTGCTATAAATATTGATAGTAGTAAATATATGCTATTTTATAATATAGGTAGATCCCTGCACCATTTAGGCAGTGTTGATGAGGCTATGCAAAATTTAAAAACAGCCCTATCAATGGAGCCTGAAAATATCCAAATTAAAAATTTTCTCCAAAGTATTAGCAACAGTTCTACTAGCAATAGCGAACATGACACCGCAATTGTTAACGCTGAACAAGCATTGCAAAAAGGGGTTGATTTTCATCACGCCAAACAATTTGATCAAGCGATAAAATGCTATGAAAAGGTGCTTGAAATAAGACCAAATGATGCCGCTACCATCTCAAATATCGGCACTGCCTTACAAAGTATGGGTAAACTGGATGAGGCTGTCAGTAGTTATAAAAAAGCCATAAAAATTAAACCAGATTATGCCATGGCCTATAGTAATCTTGGTAATATCCTCGCAGAACAAGGTAGAGTTGAAGAGGCCATAACCCACTACAAAAAAGCCATAAAAATAAAGCCTGATTATAGCCTTGCTTATTTTAACCTTGGCAATGCCCAAAAAATACAGGGAAAACTTGATGCAGCAAGCAAAAGCTACCAAAAAGCCATAGAAATTAAACCAGATTATGCGGAAAGCTACAACAATATTGGCAATATTCTAAAAGAGCAAAACAGGATAGATGAAGCTATAGCCTGTTATAAAAATGCCATAAAATTTAAGCCTGATTATGCGGAAGGCTACAACAATCTTGGAACTGCTTTACAGGAAAACGGACAACTGGATGAGAGCGTCCCCAACTACCAAAAAGCAATTACAATTCAACCCAATTATGCCGAAGCCTACAACAATCTTGGCAATGCTATAAAAGAGCAAGGCAAGCTTGAAGAGGCTGTTGCCTGCTACAAAAAAGCCATAAAAATTAAACCCGGTTTTATCGAAGCCCATAACAACCTGATTTTCTGTACAGACCTGTTTACCGATGTAGATAGTGACCTATTTCAAACAGAGCGCAAAATTTGGGCAGATCGCCATGCAAAACCTTTAAAAGCTTTTTGGCCAACGTTTAACAATACCCCCAACCCAACACGCAAACTGCGTATTGGTTATGTTAGCTCTGATTTCCGTCACCATTCAGCAGCATATATTTTTGGCCCGGTACTGTTGCACCATGATAGCAACAATTTTCAGATATTCTGTTATGCTGGCAACCAAATAGAAGATGACATGAGTAAGCAGTTTAAACAAGTTGCCCAAAGATGGGTGTGTACATACAACATGGATGATTCTGAATTGGCAAAAGAGATTATCAAAGACGGTATCGATATATTGGTTGATCTTGCCGGGCACACCAAAGGTAGCCGTCTTCTGACTTTTGCCCGCAAACCATCACCCATACAAATCACCGCTTGGGGTTATCCCCACGGTACATGCATGGAAGCGATGGATTATCTCTTTGCCGACCCTATTTTTATACCCCAAAGTGAACGTAACAAATATATCGAGAAGATCATCGATCTACCTTGTGCGGTACATTTAAACTCTGCAACCAGCTTTACCGCTATAAAAGAGTTACCCTACAACAAAACCGGATATATCACCTTTGGGGCATTTAACCGCATAGAAAAATATAATGAAGCTGTCTATAGAGTATGGGCAGAGATTTTACACAAAATTCCCACTGCTAAACTACTTATCAAAACAGTAAAACTGGACTATGCAAAACGGGTAGAAGAGATTCACAACTGCTTTTTAAAACACGATATTGATAAGAGCAGAATTATACTATTGGGCAAAACATCAAAAGAAGAGCATCAAGAGACCTATAATACAGTTGATATCACCCTAGACCCCTTCCCTCACAACGGCGGCATGACAACTTTGGAATCGTTACGCATGGGTGTGCCTGTATTAACCTGTGAAAACAGAACCCGCTGCCCCACAAGTGCCTCAATTCTCCATGTAGTAGGTTTGGATGAATGGCGGGCAAAAAGCGAAAAAGAGTATGTTGATAAAGCGGTAGAGTTTGCCAACAACATCAGCTCACTAGAAACCCTACGCCATGAGTTGCGCAGCCGTTTTGATAAATCGCTTCTATGGGATGGGAATCTTTACACAAAAGCGGTAGAAACCATCTACAGGCGACTATGGGAAAAGTGGTGTATTTTAAAAGGGCAACAACAACCCACAAACAGTGACGATCATCTCAATGATGGCTAGAAAATGTGTTGTTTATTTACATAACAAAGAGATAAAACACCACCCAAAAAACCAAAAGATAGCCAGTCGCTTGATATAATATTGATCTAATAGTATTCAAAGTATGCATATTATAAGTCATAGTAAGCAACCTCCTTGTAATAGCCTCTCTCAAAGCGGTAGACAAGCAAACTCACAACATAGTTCCCAAACAAAACTGGCAATAACTGTTAACTTAAAAAGGAAACAATTTAGCCAAAAATTGGTCTAAGTAAGTGTGTGAAAGGAGCTGCTATGAAAGTATCATATAGCGAGCCATCTTTTTCGGTGCAGTTCTGGTATGTTAAATACAGCATCCTAAAGTGGCTGAAACCAATATTGTTTTACGGAGGATTTCTGCTGGTAGTTGCAGGTTGCTGGTCCATGGCCGTTGATCCTGAAATAATCAAAGACTTAAACAAAGTCAAAGAAGTTATAACCCAAGCCTTTCTCTTGTACGGCTCCGGGATTGGATGCGTAGTGATCTCTTCATTTATACATGAACGTTAAACCTAGATTAGGTTGTTGTCGCCACGCAACTGAAGCAAGCTATTGATTCACCTGGCATATCAGCGTGATGGCGGTGCGTACTGGATGCCGCCTCTTGACCATAGCTCGTTTAAGCCGCGCTTCATATTTAATTTAGACTGTTGCCCAAGGTTGCGTTCAAAAATTTCTCCGTAGTTACCAACCTGTTCGATAATCCGGTAGGCCCAACCACCATCCAGACCTAGACCTGATCCTGTAGTGTTGTTGTAAAGACCTAGCAGTCTATGAACTCTTGGATCTTTGGAATTTTTTTTCACAAGCCTGATATTTTTTGAATTAATATCCAGCTCCTCTCCTATAATCATGGCAAACAAGGTCCACCTTACAATATTGAACCAACCATCATCTCCCTGACGCACTGCCGGCCCAAGAGGATCTTTAGAGATAACTTTTGCCAGGATAATGTGGTCGCGGTAATCTTTTAGTTTATCACGCTGAGCATACAACTGGGATTGGTCTGTGGTAAAAGCTATGCATGTACCAGAATCGTAGGCAGCTATGGCTTCATCACTGCTGTAATACTTTAATGGCGCATAACGCATACCGTTGCCACGGAAATAATCACCAAGATTTATAAGGGAGGTAGTTCCGTCCTGAACACAGATTCTGGCACCGTTGAGATCTTGTAGTCTTCTTACTCCGCTATTTTTACGGACTATGAAACCCTGACCATCATAATAGATAACACCAGCAAACATAATCCCCATTGTCGTATCTCTACTTATGGTCCAAGTTGAGTTTCTTGACAAAATATCAACCTGCCCTTTCTGCAAAGCGGTAAATCTATCTTTAATAGAGAGAGGGACGAATTTTACTTTGCTTGCATCCTTTAAAACCGCTGCTGCTACAGCTCGGCAAAAATCCACATCAAGACCACTCCAGTTTCCTTGGGAATCTGGAATGGAGAAACCTTGCAAACCTGTGTGCACACCACATCTGAGATACCCTTTTGTGAGAATATTAGACATGGTGTTACTCTCGGCTTTGGCCTGAGAACTTATAAAGATAGTGATTATAGAGGCAATCACTATAATAAATTTAGAAAAATTCATTTCACACAACTTCCTATTAAAACAACAACAAACCGAGGAATAACAGTAAAATGGTTTGTAGGGCTATTATTCAGAACTATTTATAAATAAGAACTTTTTAAGCGTCAGACCAACAAGGTTAGAAAGGAATAATATTAATGTCAGGTGGAGGTTCTCTTTTTAACACCTCTTGCTTTTCTATAATAACAACTAACCTTACTCCTACATCATCGCGTTTGTTGGAAAATTTGTTAAAACCCCGGTTGGCACAGCGCAACGCAGTTGAATGCTCTTTAAAGCTGCCACCGCGAATTACATTACTCAGCCCTTCATCTTTAAACGTCGGGTTATCTTGTTTAGTTTTGCTATAGGCATTGCTATCATAGGTGTCTTGCATCCACTCCCAAACATTTCCCCCAATATCGTAAAAACCAAGGCTATTTGGCATTAAAGATCCGGTAATATGTGTAGATTGTCGGCTATTATCTCTAAACCAACTAGTTTTATCTAAAGCTTCTCGGCTCGGAAAAACGTTCCTACGTCCTCTCTCACGACAGACAAACTCCCATTCAGTTTCTGTGGGCAGTCGAAAAAGAGCCTCACCTTGATGCAGTTTGTTTAGTTTTTTTGTCAGTCTCGTGACAGCAGCATAATCAACACGCTCTACAGGATAATCATTCCCTTTGCGAAATTTAGAGGGATTACTCTGCATTATGGTTTGCCACTGGCCCTGAGTAACTTCATATTTTCCCAGCCAGAAATTTGATACACAAGCCTTATGAACTGGAGCTTCATCAGAATCACGGCCATATTCAC
>JADFYX010000184.1 GCA_015232795.1 Magnetococcales bacterium | reverse complement strand
AAAGCATCGCAATGGTAGAGAGAATCCAGAAGAGAGTCCAACCCTTACTTTTTTGCAAAATAGTCGCAATGGCCCCTAAGCCAAAGGCTAAAGAGAAGAGCCAGGGAAAGGGAACAATAAAAGAGTTCAGCCAAAAATAGGTAGAGAGCCCCAGGCCAATACTAGCAGGAACTGGCCCAAATAAAACAACCAGCAACCACGTTACAGCCAACTGTAACAGAACCATCCCCACAAAAGTTAAACGGTTGGCAGCCTCCTCCCAGGTGGAGCTAATAATACGGAAAAAGCGCAAAGATAGAGAGTAGAGTGGAGAGTTATCATATAGCAGGCGGTGAAACTCTCTGAAACGATAATATTTAACCCAAGAATCCTCAGTTGAGGTTCCTAGCACCTCACTTAAATCATCAAAACCAGGGCACGATTGCCCCAAGCGACAGTTCCAGGTAACTGCTTGTGTCATATAGCCAATATTGTCGTCTGGTTCAACAGGAGAGTGGCGATTATCTTGTACTTGAAATATGAGATCTGCTTTCCAGAGTAATAACCCTGAGAAAACAACTAATAACAACAGCCAAGATATTTTTGATGCAGATTTTTCTTCTAAAGGCAGGTGCAGTATCATTCTCAATTACCAATAAGATGGGTAACACAAAAAAATTTATGGGTTGTGAGGGATATTATCTCACCCTTTGGGGATTTGGGAAGTTAATCTGTGAATTAGAGTATAGAGTTAATTTTTACAAATTTCGGTTTTTAAAAAAATTTTTTAAAAGACCAATAGCCCCCTTGCTCAACTGTAAAAATTCTTCTTTAGAACTTAATTGCCTAAAACGCGCCCAGATAATCCGTGGACGAAAATAGAACCTATGGTACGCCTTCGCCAGAAGTTTAGATGCCTCTTCACGGTTTATTTCGGTACCCAAAAGATCAATATTGATCTCATTAGCAGGATCTAAGGTGTATTTACCCCAATAGTCTCCACAATCACTATTATTTTGATAATACTCATAAATTTCTGTATCTGGAAATGGAATCAACACAGTATATTGGGCATAATCCAAGGGTAGTTGCAAAGATAAACGGATGGTGTCTTCAATGGTCTGGCGGGTCTCCCCTGGATAACCAAACATGAAAAATCCAAGTACCCTGATTCCAATTTTACTAGTATAGTTTATGCGTTCCCAAACTCTCTCGCTGGATATCTTCTTTTTCATCAAAGCCAGTATCTCTTGGTTGCTGCTCTCCACACCATACATAATGGTATGACACCCACCTAATTTCAGGGCATCTAATACCTCATGGTTAACTGCCATAATGGTACTGCGTATGGACCAGCCAATATCCAGATTTTCTTTTGCTAGCAAATTGCAAATTTCAATAACCCTGCTGCGGTTAGCGGTAAAGGTGGAGTCATATACATCAAACTCTTTAATACCAAATGTGTGATAGTTAAATTTTATCTCTTCAACAAAATTTTTTGCGGTTCGCAGACGATATGGAGGGGTTTTTTGGTCACAGAATGTACAACGATAGGGACAACCACGAGTTGACATCATCGCGGTAAAGTTTGAGTTTCGTGAAAGAATATTGCGATATTTAGTATTATCAATTAGATTGCGGGATGGATATGGTATTTCGTCAATATTATCTAGGGTCTGCCGGGTTAAGTCCGCTACCAGCTTTCCTTCATCCCTAAAGCAGAGAGATTTTATTCCGTGGAGAGATTTTCCACTCTCCAGGGCATGTATAAATTCCGGTAGGGGTTTTTCTGCCTCACCGACAATGGCATAATCAATTGTCTGATGGCTCATGGTCTCAATGGGATAGAGCATTACATGGGCACCACCAACTAATATTGGCAAGCCGGTATTATCTTTAAAATTTTTAATCCATTTAAGAATTGGGTGAAAACTGTATGTACTAAGAGTAAAACCCAACATATCTGGGGAAAACTGTTCTATCTCGGCAAGGGCTTGATTTAAGGTAAAACGGGAGGCGATCATATCGATGATCTTTACCTCTACTCCTATTTTTTCTAATATCCCAGCGACATACATTAGACTGAGAGGTGGTATCACCCCTACGCCATCATCCCTAAAAGCCCAATCTGCGGTTAAGGCCATATGTTCTGCGGGGGTAAAAATAAGACAAATCTTCATGGTAAATATAGACACCTAACCCAGTTTCAACCGTTCCTGCCGATTTGTTATACTGCACTTACAATAGACATTAAGTCAAGAATCATAGAGCTTTAAAAATAGTTACAACCCTAGAATATTATTTACTTAACGTAGCAGTTTAATGATCAATTGCGGGGAAAATCCTAACCGTCTTGCAACAAATATTATAATCGGCAAAATTGATTTTGCCTTACGCAGATAGAAATTTTTTATAAATAGCCGTTTAAACCAACAAATTTGTCTTTTTACGGTATAATACCATCCAAAAAACATGGAACAATCTTTATAGAGACGTGGATATGAAAGAAGATCCAAAGTATTTCCAGCCATATATTCAAAAAATTTCTGCTCTTCCACAGACATCCCTTTTGCCCATTTACCCTTATTACCTCTCTTGATATCACCTTTTAAAAGGTCATGGGTTCCCCCTACTCCCAACACCCTGCCGTAAGGACTCTTTTGCAGATCAATGGGAACCTTGTTTGGAGTTGCATTGATAAAAGAGCCAATTTTTGCAATTACACTTTGGGGGTCGTCGATGAGATCCTCATAATAAATTTCTAAATATCTATCAGGGTTGTTAACTCCCCACTGTTTTTTTTCTGTTACATGTTCTACCCAACGCATTGTAGTGTCAGAAAAATTTGTGGGGGCAAACCATGATTTCAACCAGGATATGGTGGCATCCCGACCGTCACGAACAAGATGTACCACATGTATGTTGGCAAAATGTTCATCCCAATTTTCAAGAGGTTCTACATCATAAAAGGAGCTATTATCGGCCCAATAGTCACATCCTCTGTTGTGGGCGAATAGATCAAACATCTTGCTTGCTATCGCTCCGAATGTCTCACCAGCAGATATAATTTCCTCTTTTTGTTCCATGAGGGATAGCAGACTCACCCCCCAATAATCGTTTATACTGCGTGCAGGATTGTTGCGAGCCGTCCATATATCAAGAAAAATAAAAATCTCCTCGACTAACCGCTCGCGGTTTTTGCGTATTGCCAAATTTCCCCACAACCATAGTAGGCGGGAGTAATAAGGAACAAAATGGGTCTCCATGGGAACAGCCAGATTAAACTTGACCTCTAAAATAGCCGATAGAAGTGTGGTGCCAGAACGAGGGGAGCCAACTAAAAAAAGTGGCAGCATTTTATCCGCAGGTTTCATAGATGTAGTATATTCTTTTTTGATAAATGGTATAAATCTAGATTTCTCCTCTACATTTAGAGATAATCCAGCCTGAACATTTATTAGTTTCGGACTCAAATTTAACATTCTAACATAAAAGAGCTTAATCGTGCCAATTTACAACTTTGCTGACATCCAACCAAAAATCGACCCCACAGCTTTTATCCATCCCGATGCAGTTATTATTGGCGATGTAACAGTTGGCCCCCAATGTTCCATATGGCCTGGAGTGGTGATTAGGGGTGATGTAAACAAAATTATAATTGGAAGCCAAACCAATATCCAAGACGGCTCTATTCTCCATGTTAAACGACCCACAAAAGATTACCCCCAGGGAGCCCCATTAATTATTGGTGATCAAGTTTTAATTGGTCACCAAGTTACTCTCCACGCCTGTACCATTGAAAACCGGGCCATGGTAGGCATAGGGGCTATTGTTCTAGACGATGCAATAGTAGCTGAACAAGCTATGCTAGGAGCTGGATCTATGTTGACACCGGGTAAAGTTATGGAGGCAAATTCCCTTTGGCTTGGTGCGCCAGCCAGATTTATTCGTCCACGCACAGATGATGAAATTGTCGCAACCGCCCAGACAATTATTAGCTATTGTACCCTTGGGGAGAAATACAAAGAGGGCCTGCTAACACCCCAAAGCATTGGTATATAAAACTATGTCACACCCCCAACATTTAGGCCGTTATATTATTGAAGCTATTATTGCCGAGGGGTCAGATATCACTCTCTACAAAGCTTATGACCCTAAATTTGAAAGGTTTGTCACTATTAAAACCATTAGCCTTAAGAAGCTAAACAGCCCAGCCAAAAAACAGTTGGTAGCCAAATTGATTTGGGAGTTTAAAACCACAATTGACCTGCATCATCCCAATATTGTGAAATATATCGAGCTTGTAAATAACGATAGCATGGCACTAATTGTTATGGAACATCTGGCTGGTAAGACACTTAAAAGTTGGATAGAGGATAAACATCACTTTTCAATACAAGAAGGGGTGGATATTTTAAAACAGCTTTTGAGTGCCCTTGAGCATATTCACAAAAATGGCATAACTCATCGGGATATTAAGCCGGAAAATATTTTTCTTTTTACCGACGGTCTGATCAAAATTATCGACTTTGGTATTTCCTATCCAATTGGGAAAAGCAAATCTCAAATAGAGCATGTTCAAGGTACACCTGCCTATATGGCACCAGAGCAGATTATCTCCTCACAAAACAGTCTCCATACCGACCTATTCTCTGCGGGGGTTATACTCTATGAGTTGCTATGCGAGCAAAAACCTTTTAGGGGAGAAGAGCAAAAAAGCATAATTAAACAAATTCTCACCAAAGAGCCAGACAAACCATCATCCATAAATACAAAAATCCCAAAAGCTCTTGATACCATCATATTAAAAGCACTGGCTAAACGACCTTCAGAGAGATTTCAGAGTGCAAAAGAGTTTAAGGTTAGTTTGGATGCAGCGATAAATTAAAAACATAACCTGTTTTTACTCCTTTTGAGTTGGAGACCGGCTCTCCTCCTCCCTATCATTTCCCAAACCGATAGTCTTGCCAACAATATAAGGTGGGCGTTTTTTTACCTCGTCATAAATTCTGCCAATATACTCGCCAAACAGTCCCAACCCTATTAACTGCACCCCACCTAGAAAGACAATTGCGGAAATTATAGGAAAAAAGCCGGGAATTTGACCAAAAGTATATGGGGTTATACTTATGGTGAATATTTTTGAGACAATAAATAGGGCTATGCCTAAAAAACCACTTACGGCGACTATCAGGCCAAACAGGCCAAAAAATCGCAAAGGTTTGTATGAAAAACTAATGATACCGTCAAAGGCAAACTTAATC
>JADFYX010000183.1 GCA_015232795.1 Magnetococcales bacterium | reverse complement strand
AAGGGGGGGGATGTTGGGGGGCGGTTTATTAATGCTCGCTCGGAGACTGTAGCTTCTAAGCCTGCTTTTCGTGACGCTTATCAATCTCGCCGTTGTCTTGTGCCTGCTGATGGGTTTTATGAGTGGAAGAGGGATGGAGTTGGTGGGAAGTGTCCTTATTTTATTGGAAAGGTTGATAGACGCCCTTTTGCTTTTGGGGGGCTTTGGGAAAGCTGGTTGGGTGGCGGGGATGATGGTGGTGGGGTTGAGACGTTTACGGTTTTAACTACTGAACCTAACGATGTTGTGCGCCCTATTCATAATCGGATGCCTTTGATTATTGACCCTGCTGATTATTCTACTTGGTTGGATTGTGAAACTCATGACATGGCTGCTGTTGATAGGCTTTTGCACCCCATTCAAGCGACGAAGATGCATGCTTTTGCTGTTAGTTCTTTTGTAAATAGTACCAGTAACGAGGGGCCAGGGTGTATAGAGCCTTCTGAAGAAGAGAAGCAACTATCTCTGTTTTAACCTAGATTCGGCAGTTGTCGCCACGCACCTGACTTAAACTATTGATTCATCTGGAATATCAGGAGAAAGTCTTAGAATGTAGACTTTCGCTTAAATTCAAGACACTATAGTGGGCGATGTTGGTGTATTTTTTAAATTTGTAATGATAAAAAATAGGTATAGATTGCAAGGAGTAGTATGTAAATGAAGCTGGCTTTAATCAACACTCCATATCAGCATGTTTATGTAAAGATGAGTTCTGGCAAAAACTGTAGCTTTCCATTGGGTTTGGGATATATCGCCTCTTATGTGCGTCAGTTTGGTCATGAAGTGCAGTTTTTTGACCCGGAAGCAGCAGGATACTCTTTTGAAAGTTTATATATAAAGCTAGAAGAGTTTAAGCCGGATCTAATTGGTATCCATTCGGTATCAATGAACTACCCTTTAGCCCAGCAAATTGCCACAGGTATTCGTAGCTCTGGCTATAAAGGTGTGGTTATTTATGGTGGTGTACACGCCTCTGCCATGCCAAAAGTTGTTCTTGATGAAACCCCTACTATTGATGTTATTGCAGTTGGAGAGGGTGAGTTTACCACCCGTGAACTTCTTGATGCATTAGCTAAAAAAGATGATGATTGGTCAGAGATAAAAGGTATATATTATCGTCGAGGTAATGAAATTCTGCGCACACCACGACGCTCTTTTGATGATAATGTCGATCAATTTCCATTTCCAGCACGAGACCTTGTAAATATAGATAACTATCGCCTCCACGCCCATTACAGCCGGGGTCTGAAATCAGTTACCATGCTCTCTAGCAGGGGATGTCCTTCTGCCTGTACTTTTTGTGCTAATTTATTGACTATGGGGCGACGGTTTAGAGTCCATAGTATTGACTATTTTATTAAAGAGATTAGACATTTAAAAGAGCAATATAATATTGAGGTTTTCCAATTTGTTGATGACCTTTTTATGGCTGACCTCGACCGTTGCAAAGCTATTTGTCGGCGATTGATTGCAGAAAAACTCAATATACGTTGGTTGATTTTTGGTCGTGTTGATTCAATTGATTATGAGGCCATTGAGTTAATGAAGGAGGCAGGCTGCTATTTTATTCTTTTTGGTATGGAGTCCGGTAACGATGAAATATTAAAAAAAATTGGCAAAAACACCACAAAAGAACAAGCCCGTAAAGCTATTGCCATATGCAATGAGGTCGGCATTCAAAGTTTTAACAGCTTTATTATTGGCAACACTGGTGAAACCCATGAAACAGCAATGGATACTATCAATTTTGCCAAGGAGCTTCCATCTACATTTGCCAGTTTTAATATAATGGTTCCATTTGTGGGAACACCATTGTTTAAACACTACTATGCTGACTCCATGGGCAAAATTGATAATTGGCAAAATTGGGGTTTGATGTCAGAAGATTTCTCTGTGCAACCTCTCCATACCGATTTAAGCAACCAAGAACTGCGACAATACATAGTTAAGGGGTATCAAAAATTTTATTACCGTCCATCGCAGATATGGCGGGTAATTAAAAGTGTCGAGTCATTCTCCCATTTTATGGTTTTTCTCAAAGGGTTTTTCGGAATGTTGCAACAGGTCTCATTATGGTCTGGTAAAAAAGGTAATTAACAAAGTGTTGATTACAACTCCGGTAAAATGCTTCTTATGGTGACTTTTGCCCTAAATAAACAATGATGAGTAATTGTTTTTGATTTGTCTTGGTTATAAGAAAATATAATCAATTGGTGGTAGGAATATGGCTGAGCAACAGACACCAGATACCAATGATAAACAACAGCTTAAAGTTGATGAAGCATATCTTCTGGCAATAGAGCATTTTAATAGCACACGGTTTTATGATGCAGATATACTTTGCAGTGCCATCATTAAAAAGGTTCCCAACCATATTGATGCCATTAATTTATTGGGACTTATCGCCCAAAAAATCAACCGGTATGATTTGGCTTTAGAGCAATTTCAACGCGCTATAAATATCGACCCCAATATAGCAATTTTATATTACAATATGGGAACGTCACTTTACCAACTTGATCGTAAGGAAGAGTCTGTCAGCGTAGTAAAAAAATCTATATCCATGGACCCCAACTATCCAGAAGCATATAGCAGCATCGGTAATACCCTTACCGAGCTGGGAGAACTTGATGAAGCCGTTGAAAATTTACAAAAAGCCATAACAATAAAACCTGACTTTGCAGATGCTCACTATAACCTCGCCATTGCCCTAAAAAAGCAAGGCAAATGGGATGAGGCAGTCACTCATTTCCAAAAAGCTACAAATATTACACCTCACTTTGCAGCCTGTTTCAACCTTGCAAATACTTTTAGAAGCATGGGTAAACTTGATGAAGCGGTTATCAGTTACCAAAAAGCAATCGCTATCGACCACAATTCTCTAAAAGCCCATAGCAATTTATTGTTATGTTCTCAGTATCTTCCAGGCCAGAGTATGGAAAATCTTTTTTTAATTCACAAAAAATGGGGTGATTCCCTTTTTTGTGAGTCCAACCCCCCAATTTTTAGCCACTACCGTAATATTACTCCTGATCGCCCATTACGAGTAGGTTTGCTTTCCCCAGATTATAGACTCCACCCTATAGGCTATTTTATGGCTGGTTTTTTTAAGTATCACCAAGTGGCAGAACTTGAGATTATCTGTTATTCAGACAGTATCGCAGATGAATTGACAAACCAGTTGGAAAGCTATTCTGATAGTTGGATATTTACAAAAAATTTTAGTGATGATCAGTTAAGCAAGCAAATTATTCAAGATCGTATTGATATATTAATTGACCTTGCTGGTCATACAGAAAACAACAGGTTGCAACTGTTTGCCAAAAAATTAGCCCCAATACAGATAACCTGGGCAGGTTATGTTGGTACAACGGGACTTAAAACCATGGATTGGCTTATAGCAGATCACCACTATATCGCAAAAGATGAAGATAGATATTATACTGAGAGCATTATAAGAATGCCAGACTCATGGGTATGTTACACTCCGCCCACATATGTCCCAGAGGTTGCTCCTCAATCTGCAAACAGGTTTGTTTTAGGAAATTTTGGTAACCCCGATAAAATAAATGAAAAAATATTAGCGGTTTGGGCAAAGATTCTCCTCCTATGTCCCAATACAGACCTTCATTTGATATACAAAGGGATGGATAGTTCATCAAATATGCAAAGAATTAATGGGTTTTTTGCAAATGCTGGTATAAATACCAACAGAATAATTTTGGAAGGTAGAATCCCTCACAAAGAATTGCTCGCAAGGTACAACTCAATTGATCTAGCATTGGACACTATACCATACTCAGGTGGTTTAACGACTATGGAGGCTCTATGGATGGGGGTTCCGGTGGTGACAACAAGAGGAGCAACATTTGCGGGTCGTCACTCTACAAGTATTCTTAACAATGTTGGTCTTGATGAGTTGGTAACCAACACCCTGGAAGAATATTTGCAACTTGTTATAGATCTTGTATCAAACCCTGATAAAGTCAAAAAGCATAGAGTTGGCCTACGTAACAAGATAGCAAACTCACCATTGTGTGATCATAAAAAATTTACTGTTGATCTGACAAAAGAGTTAAGAAAAGTGTGGGTTAAATGGTGTGAAGAAAGACAGAATACTTAAGTTCTTGCTCAATAAAAACGAGAAAAAAGTTCACGTTTTTTGATTTGGATTATATCATGGCAAGTGCTTGTGAAATTTCATAAAATCCTTGGTTAATGGATTGGTAAGCCTCTTCTAGTTGAGACGGTTGCTCAACGAGCTTTTTGGCTTTCTGTTTCCAACTCATTGAAAAAACAGGGTTTTCAAATTTCATGGTGGTGGCAATTGTCAGGTGAATCCATTTCCAGCCAGATGACGTAACCTTTGCCCAGGGGCGGAATCGAACCACCGACACGAGGATTTTCAGTCAGAACTTCCAAGCTTCACAACCTCCTTGTTAACTTGGAAATTTTTGAATTTGTTGATAATTACGTTTTGCTGATTTTCCATCCTGTGTGTGATTTTAGCTGATTTTGGAAAGTTTTTCACACATGGATTCACACATGAAATTGCTACTTGATTATTACGTTGCAAATGTGACTGAGAGTGACAGGGAATGGCAGGAGTTGGTTACGTTTTAGTAGCGTTGGATTTTTAAGGCCGTAATTAATGACCTGATTAATTAGTTTGAAATTTACTTGAAAACATGTACAGTATAGCTGTACAAAATAAATTTTTATAGGAGATGACCATGCAAGTGATTTCATATACAGATGCTAGAAAGAATCTGAAGACCGTGCTGGATCAAGTGGTTGATGATGCAGATACGGCAATCATTACTCGTCGGAATGGTGATGATGTAGTCGTTATGCCGAAAGCGGACTACGATGGTCTTATGGAAACCCTGCATTTGCTTGGCTCACAGGCAAATCGCAATCATTTGGATGTTTCTATTGACCAATATCGTTCTGGGACTGTTAAAAATCGGGATATTATTAAATGATCCTGGCCTGGACCGAAGCAGCATGGAAGGATTATTTATGGTGGCAGGTCAAAGACCGAGCTACCATGAAAAGGATCAACAGATTGCTCGAAGATACATTGAGACACCCTTATGATGGAATTGGTAAACCGGAACGACTCAAACTTGATCTGAGTGGCTTCTGGTCTCGTCGTATCACACAGGAACATAGGTTAGTTTATGCTGTTGAGGGTGAGACTCTGACCGTTATTTCATGC
>JADFYX010000182.1 GCA_015232795.1 Magnetococcales bacterium | reverse complement strand
CAGAGACTCAGCAGCATAGATATTTCCTGCGCCCACCACTACGTGGGAGTTCATTAAAAAACTTTTCACCCCCCCTTTACGCCCTCTGGTTTTTTTATAAAGGTAATCACTGTTAAAATCTTCTTCAAGTGGCTCTGGTCCTAACTTGGCAAGCAGAGGATGGTCTTGGATTGGGTCAGTGGTCCAGAGCACAGCACCAAAACGCCGGGGGTCGTTTAAACGCAGATGGCTGCCATTTTTAAATTCGATATCAAAATGGTCATGCTTTACAAAAGGGATATTTTTATGATGGTGGCGTAAAACCCCAGACATACCCAAATGGATGATTAAACAGCCACTACCTATGGGCATTAAAAGATATTTACCCCGGCGTAACACCTCAGCAATGGTATGACCCGGTAGAGCCAGAGAGAGCTCTTTTGTCGGTATAGGCCAGCGCAGATTTTTACGACGCATTATTACCGCTACTATCTCCTGCTTAATCAATAAAGGAACCAATCCCCGACGAATTGTCTCTACCTCTGGTAGTTCAGGCATCTCTACACTCCAACTCATAGGAGACTAGGCTCCTTGGTTTATTAAACAAGCTGCGGTATAATACTGGATTCAATAAAAATTGACCCATATCTCGGATATTGTGTGATTTGGCATGACTGGACCTAACAATCAGACTACAGGTCGGCCCCATGATGAAAAACAATCTGCTGCCCATCTGCAACGTAGTGGCGAGCTGGCAGCTACTGGTCTCTTTAAAGAGGCAGCGGTTTTATGGGAACATGCCGCAAGACTTTCACCAACCCCGTTAAACCCAGCCACTTTTTTGGTCTATCTTATAAATAGCCAACAAATAGAGCGGGGAACCAAGATTTTTTTCAGCCATCAAGCTGAAATTCAAAAAAAACAGCCCCAACTTGCCGATAACCTCCTCGCCCTCTTAGCAGCACATCTTTTAATCAACACCGCAAAAATAAAAGAGAGTATACCCAAAGAGCATCCCCTGCGCACCGAGCTAAAATATGCCAAAGCCTGCCTTGGGGCTTTGAGTCGTGGTGAACATAGACAACTAGATAAACAACTGCAAAATATTAAACAGGACTCCCCTTACTGGCAGTTTGCAAATATAATCAAAAGTCTAGCCTGCGAGCAAGGCAACGCCGAAGCTATGCTAACTGCCATAGCTGCCATACCAAGCAACTCCCCTTTTGTCAACCTTGCGAGAGTCGCAGGTATACGCACTCTGTCTGGAAGCTCCTTAGCACGGGCCTTAATGCAAATTCCCTCGGCAGACCAGCAACTCCTTGCCCAGACAATGGCTATTCCCAAGCCCTTGTTACAACTGCTCAACAAGCTTTCTGTCACAAAAAAAAGTTCTCATTTATTAAAAGCTCTGTTGGAATATGCAACCCCTCTGCCGGGACCATGGATAAGGGATGTTTATCTTGATCTTTTGGTAGAAAACCTAGAAAAACGCAGTAAAGTTGAAAAGCATATTGGCAGTTTAACACCGTTTGAAAACTCGCGTTTGTTGGCTCTTCACCATCAACTCAAAAAAAACCGGGTGCGGAGTAATACCCACTGGAAGCAGTGCTTAAAACTGGTAAAAGAGCAAAAACCAACCCCTGAAAACTCCATTACCATTGCTCAACTTCACAACCATTTTGCCTCATTGGAAGAGTCCGCCCCCTGGCCGTCAAGACTCCACATTATAGAACATCTGCAAGAGGCACAAGAGCATGACCCTGACGATAGCCAAACTGTTATCCGCCTTATTCATTGGCAACAACAAGATGAAGACCAAACAGGGCTTCACCAATTGGTATCTCAAGCTATTAAACGCTTTCCCCAAAACCCAGACATCCTTATGCTTGCCAGTGAGCTTGCCATAGATAACAAGTCCTACAAAAAAGCGGCAGGTCTGGCAAAAAAAGCCCAAAAACTTGCACCCCATAATAGCCAATTTTTATTAACACAGATAAATTCACAACTACTCCATGCCCGTAATCAAATAAAAGCTGGCAATCTTAACCTAGCCCGTCGTGAACTTAAAACAGCGCAAAAAAATCTTGAGTCCCATAACAGTCAAGCTGGCATCTCCCTTGGGGCAGAGGCCTGCATACTGCTATCACTGTTGGAATCTCAAGCTGGTAATGTTGAAGAGTCTTCGGTTGCTCTTAACACCGGAGAAAAACTTGCAGGAGCTACCACTTACTTCTATCTATCTCTCTTTTTGGAGGGAGGCCAGATTTTTAACGCCGATGATAGCCAACTACTTAACTGCAGAGGTTTTCTGGAAAAAAGCTGCTCTGGCCTCATAAGCAAAGAGGAGACAAAACAGATAATCATTCTCGGCAAAGAGCATTTTGCCAACAAAAACCCTGTGCTTTGTCAAGCATTCACTATTATGAGTGACTATCTAAACAGAGCAGCACGACAAGATTATAATATTGATGAGCTAAACACCATCTGCTCTGATCTTTTTTATATTGAACAACTATCTTTACTTGCCGCATTTGCAAAAGTGGCCAACAACCGCTTTAAAGGTGAACCTGCTTTTCTTTTTTATTACATTTATGCCATCAGTGGTGGTGAGACCTACCGTATATCTGACGAAGATTTTTTTGCCCTGCGGGAGGCTCTGCCAACTGCAGTTCGCTTAAGGGATGGGGAAACTGCACATCGTATCGATAAACTCATGGGGCAATCACCTAAAGGCAGCCGCAGAAGTTTGTCGGCTCTTTCTCCTGCCAAAATTCCCAAACTGGTGGAAAAACAGCTAGTAAAAAAATTAAAAAAATTAATTGATGTAGAGTTTGGCGCAAACAGAAAAAGTATTGGCGAAAACACTCTTCGCGACCTACTGTTAGAGAGATTGGCAGAGAGCGAATATGCCAGCCGGGGTACATTTATTTTGGCCTATCTAGTGGATAAAGCCCTAAACCGTGAAGATGGCCCCACGACAAAACGCAAGAAAAAAGCTCCGCCTCCTGTGCGACAACTTGCCATGGATCTCTTTGAATGAAAAACCCATTCCACATTTTAAACATACCCCCAGACGCGAATGACGAGACGGTACAAACCGCCTTTGAACGCCTGATTAAGCTCCACTCAAAAGCAACCTCACCCAGCCGCGCCAAAGAGATAGAGTGGGCCTACCAAACCATAAAAAACCCCAGAGACCGCATAAGCTTCAAACTATTCCAAACCCCAACCCCCGACCTACCCACCCTAATAGGCCCCTCCCTAACCGATCTAACCCACGAGCCACCCAACAAAGATAAAACCTTGGCAGTTATAGAAAACGGCCTTAAATCTTTTCAGTTGGCTTTGCCAGAGGAAGATTAATCTACGAGATTGGACTGTTAACTTTTTAATTTTTTTTATCACCCTTTTTACCTGCCATAACAGAGTAAAACTGCGCGTTGTTACGCCCTGCGCCTTTGGCTTTATATAGGGCTTTATCGGCATGTTTTGTCAGTAGCTCCATGTTGTCGCCATCTTGGGGAAACATGGCTATGCCTATGCTGGAGGTCACGACGAGAGAGTGCTCTGCTAGATTAAATTTTTTGCCTAGGCTTTTTAAAATTTTATTGGCAAGTTTTTCTACCTGATCAACGGTATCTACCTCGTTTAATACTGCGGTAAACTCATCACCACCCATGCGGGCTATGGTGTCACTCTTTCGCACGCAAGAGGTTAGACGGTTTGCCACCTCAACCAGAAGAAGATCGCCAATATCATGGCCTAAAGTATCGTTGACCTTTTTAAAGCGGTCCAGATCAAAAAACATAACCGCCATCATTTTGTTTTTACGATTGCTCATGGCTATGGATTGATTTATGCGATCATAAAATAGTTGCCTGTTTGGCAATCCAGTCAAGACATCGTGAAAAGCCAGATGTCGTAATCTGTCTTGCAAAAGACGGGCTTTGGTTACGTCTCGGGCTATCAGTAAAATTTTATCTACATCTTTACCGGGTCGCTTTATGGGAATAGTGATGATTTTAGTATAGCGTATGTCACCATCTTCAATCTCATATTGGAACTCCTGATCGTTGGAGTTACCAGTTTGAATGGTTTCGGACAAAATGCACGATTTGGAATGACCATGACAGGGATAACAGGGGTGATGCAGTTCGCGAGCGGTAAAATAACAGGGGGCACCAACGATTGCAGACATTGCTTGCCCTACTTTTTCAACATATACCTTATTGGCATCAACAACGCAAAGATCATCTTTATTTAGCACCACAAGAGCATCTTCCATACTGTTGAAGACCGTCTCTGAAAAAGCTTTTGCTTGAGCTAAAGCATCATTTTTTTTGTTTATGGCGAAAATATGCTCTTGGGTCTCAAGGGCAATTCTTACCCGTGATTGTAGCTCTAAGGGGCGTATGGGTTTGTTGACAAAATCCACTGCACCCATTTGGAAACATTGGGAAATCAACCCGTCTCCAGTTTCACCTGTCACCATAATAACAGGAATTTTATTAAGTTTGGGATGGCTCTTAAGCTCTTTTAGCAGTGTCAGGCCATCAATGTCTGGCATATTTACATCTAATAAAACCAGATCAACCTTATGGGCCAGTAATTTAGGTACTAAATAGCGAGATTCCACTAAAAAATCTGTTGTATGCCCAATGTCAGAAATTAAACGGCTCGTCTGCTCAATTGCCTGACTATCATCATCAACTACCAAAATTTCTGCCATACATTCTCCTAAGCAAAATGGATCTTAGCTTCGAGATTAGCCCTGGAATCGGCACTATTTAATGCCTCTTCCATAGAAATAGCCTCCTCTTTATACAGTGCCAGCAGAGCAGTATCAAATGATTGTACCCCTTTCTCACTGCTATCTGCCATTGCCTCTTTAACCAGATCCACATCACCTTTTAAAATTTGTTCGGCAATATGGGGGGTGTTTATCATCACCTCAACCGCTGCCCTTCTTTTACCATCGACACTCTTGACCAACCGCTGGGAGAGTATTGCCCTGAGATAAAGAGAGAGATCCATAAATAGCTGTTTGTGTGACTGCTGAGGAAACATATTAATAATTCTTGTTAAAGCCTGATCAGCATTATTGGCATGAAGTGTGGAAATACATAAATGGCCTGTTCCTGCCAGCTCCAACGCTGCCTCCATGGTCTCCCGGTTACGGATTTCACCAATCAAGATAACATCAGGTGCTTCCCGTAGGCTGCTTTTTAACGCATTGGCATAGGAGTGGGTATCTGGCCCCAGTTCCCGTTGGTTAATGAGAGATTTTTTATGGGGGTGAAAAAATTCCACCGGGTCTTCAATTGTTAGAATATGACCACCCATTGTGCTGTTTCTGT
>JADFYX010000181.1 GCA_015232795.1 Magnetococcales bacterium | reverse complement strand
AAGACTTTCCCCTGATATGCCAGGTGAATCAATAGCTTGCGTCAGGTGCGTGGCGACAACTGCCGAATCTAGGTTTAGCCGGTCAGCTTCCAGCACAGATTTTTTAAACGATGCCATGATCCAAAAAAATAGCATCATTTTAAATTTATGATATATTGACGTTTATCGTTAACATATCTGGATTCCCGCCTTCACGGGAATGACGAACTACATACGGTTGCCGTCGTTCCCGCGAAGGCGGGAATCCAGGGTTGACTAGCACAAAAGTTCATAGTACAAGCCAACCGGCTTCAGCCGGTATCCGGACTTTCAGTCCGTTATTCAAACCCACCGTCTTTAGACGGTGGTTGTTTAGTTTGGGTAAGGGATAGTTTGCTAAAAAGAGACTACTCTTCTTCGTCCTCTTTCCACTCCTGTACAAGTGGAATGGCCAGGCTTATGCCGACCATGCGGGTTTTTACCTCTTCGGCTTTTGCTTCGCTGTTATATGGACCCATGTAGACGCTTTTTACCGGTTTAAACTTTGCAGCTTTTACCAAGCGTAATGGGGCTATGCCCATCATGTCGTATTTCTCCATATTTGCTAGGGCTGTTGATAATTTTGCGGTTTTGCTTAGAGATATGACGTAACCCTCATCGCTGGTTTCTACTTTCAAATCTTTGCCATTAGCCCGCAGTTTTACTTCGGCCTCACGGGCTGCTTCCACTGATCTATAGGGACCAGCTTGAACGTTATTTAGATAACTTTTTTGCTGGATAACGCTTACCTTGGGATAATATCCCCTGTCTTGCATGTTTTTAACCAGAGAGTCAACCCCACTGTCGGTGAGAAATTGCCCAACCTGTACGATATATTTTTTTTTGCCATAGACCACATCTTCTTTATCTTCACTAGCAGTGCTGCTAGGGGTTGAAATTGCGGTTGCGGTTGCGTCTGATGGAGGAACCAACTGTTGCGTCTCTACTGTTTTCTTTCTTGTTATACGTATGCCGGGGTTGATAATTTTTGCTGTGGCAGGGTCAGGTAGCTGATAGAGCTTTTCAGTCATGAGAGGACCATCCCAAATGGTCTTTTCATCATCGACAGAACTCCCACTAAAAAACACAACAATATTTAAAACTACTAGTACTACCACTAAAGCCAATGGTCCGATACCAGTCAACAACGGCTGTAAAGCTGCTGGTAAACCGATTTTAGCAAACAGTTTTCCAACAGTAGCCATCCCCGGTATAGCAGAGAGACTAACACTTGGCATACCCATTTTTAAATTAGCTAACTTGCTCATATTATATAGTCTTAGATATTCCGTTCATAAAGCAACCTTAGACCGTTTAAGGTGAGAAATTCATCTATCAACTCTATTTTCTCACTCTCAGTCGCCATCAAACGGGCCAATCCCCCAGTTGCGACAACCTTAACAGGATTATATCCAGATTCAACAATTATCCTATCAATTAAACCATCTACCAATCCTACATATCCCCAAAACAGTCCAGACTGCATTGACGATACTGTGTCACGTCCCACCACTTTTTTTGGCCTTACCAGCTCAATTCTTGGTAATTTGGCGGTTTTTTCAAACAGTGCGTTCATTGAAAGCCCCAAACCAGGTGCAATGGCCCCTCCCATATAATCACCTTTTGGACCAATAAGGTCAAAGGTTGTAGCAGTACCAAAATCTACCACTACCACAGCGTCACCGATTAAGTTATAAGCAGCTACACCATTTACAATACGGTCGGCCCCCACTTCCCGGGGATTATCATAACGAATGGGCATATTGGTCTTAAGACCTGGACCGACAATAATTGGCGGTATATCCAGATAACGACGCAAAGCCCGGACAATTGCCGACTGTATTGGGGGTACTACACTTGCTATAATCACACCTTCTATCTTATCCAACGATATATCAGCTAGATTAAACAGATTGGCGACCAATATACCATATTCATCACCAGTTTGGTCCACGCGAGTTGCCAATCGCCAATGACGAATTAGCTCCTCACCTTCATACACCCCTAAAACCAGATTGGTATTCCCAATATCAATAGCTAGCAGCATCAGCTTAGCAATCCTTTTTCAACAACAACACATCCCCTGCCAACACTCTAGCTTCTTTATCCGTATCGTCTCGTTTAACCAACAAAAAACCATCAACATCAAGATCTATAGCCACACCTGAAAAGCTCTCGTCAACCAGATTAACCTGCACCCACCGCCCTTTTATACGGGATCTCTCCAACCAGATTGACCTTATAGGAGCAAAACCCTTGGCAAGGTAAAGTCGATACCAACCTAAGAACCTATTAAGAAAATCGGCTAAAAATGCAGATCTCTTGACCTTTTTTTTTAAATGGCCTGTCAGGGTAGCGGCAATTTTGCCAATTTGGGGAGTTAAATCAGAGGTTTCAACATTGACATTTATCCCTACACCAACCACTACAAATTGTACCCGGTTTTCTTCAACAGACATCTCGGTTAAAATGCCAGCAACTTTTTTTCCCCCTAACAACAGATCGTTAGGCCATTTTATCTCCACATCATCAGCCCCAGCAACGCTGATGGTTTCTGCCAGAGCAAGACCTGTTAGCAGTGTTAACTGGGCAGCATATCTTGGTTCTATAAGTGGTCGTAAAATTAAAGAAAAATATAGATTAACCCCGGATGGAGAGTCCCAAACCCGGCCCAGTCGCCCCCGGCCTTTACTTTGGCAGTCAGCAACAACCACCGTACCATCCAAGGCTCCATCTCTAGCTATTTTTCCGGCATAGACATTGGTTGAGTCTAGGTTTGTAAAAAATTGAATTTTTTTTGCAGCAAACAGCCCATCTGCCAAAACATCCCTGCTTATAAAACTGCTTACGGCCTCCGCCGTTGGGGTATCGGGTTCCGCAACCAAAACATAGCCCTTACGAGGGTATGATTCAACTTGATAACCGCTCTTGCGCAGTCCCTCAACCCGCTTCCAGACCGCTGCTCGGGAAATTCCCAACTCTATACCAAGGAGACGACCCGAGACAGGTTTACCATTGGCATCTCGCAGGGTGTTGAGAATTTGAACTTCGCAACTAGGTTGTGATGAGGAGGGAGACATCCCGACTTCCGGCACTATGGGTTATGGCTCCTACAGATATAAGATCTACCCCAGTTTCAGCTATCGCGCGTACCGAATCCAAAGAAACATTACCACTAGCCTCTAAAAGTGCTTTACCCCCAGCAATAGCAACTGCTTTTTCCAGCATTGCTAAATCCATATTATCCAATAAAATAGCCTGGGCACCAGCATCTAACGCCTCACGCACCTGTTCCAAGTTTTCAACTTCAACTTCTATGCGGTGGAGATGGCTTACAGACTCTTCCATCAGTTTAATGGCTGCGGTAATTCCTCCAGCCAAGGCGATATGGTTCTCTTTGATCAAAACTCCATCATCCAGACCCATACGGTGGTTATAACCACCCCCAACCCGAACCGCATATTTTTGTAACTGCCTTAAACCCGGAGTGGTCTTACGGGTATCGACAATACGGGCATTGGTCCCTTTTATCTTTTCAACAAATTGTTTTGTAAGTGACGCAACTGCTGATAGGTTTTGAAAAAAGTTTAGAGCCACCCGCTCTCCAGTCAATATACCCCGTGCTGGACCAGTTATGGTACAAATCCTGTTTCCAGAGCGAATTCCATCACCATCAGGTAGATCTGGTAACATGCTAATGCGGGGATCAACCTGCCTGAACACCTCCACCATTACCGGAAGGCCACAAACAACAAAATCCTCTTTTGCCACCAACTCTGCCTCTGCTTTTTGACTAGCAGGTACTAAAGTGTTTGTGGTGATATCACCACGGCCTAAATCCTGAGCTAAAGCGTTTTTACAAATATCTGCCCAAATTGGAATCATGATGCACTCCGTAGTTTTTCAATGCGAAGCAACGCTTCTGTTAAGCTATTTTTTTTCTCTTCAAGTTCTTGCTGTTTGCCTTGCTCTTTTGCTACTACCTCTGGCTTGGCTTTGGCGAGAAAATTGGGGTTGGTAAGTTTACCAACTACACGTTCAAGATCTTTATCCAACTTTTGCAGCCCCTTTTGCAAACGGGCGGTCTCAGCTTCAATATCAATGAGACCTGCTAGTGGAATAAAGATTTGCATCTCCCCTACCACCCCGGTTGCTGCCCCATCTGGTGCTTCACCTTCTAAAACCTGCCAGGACGCAAGCTTTGCCAAAGGCACAATCAAGGCAGAATGCCTCTCTAGCCTTGTTACCATCTCCTTACTGCCTTGAACCAAAATATCTAGCTTCTTACCAGGAGAAATATCCATCTCAGCACGAATAGTTCGCACTGCGGTAACCAGAGACATAACCCAGGCTAGCTCTTTTTCCAACTCTAAATCGATTAAGCTTGCATCTGCTAGAGTCCAGGGAGCGATCATAATAGAGTCGCCACCTCGTCCCACCAACCCAGCCACCTTTTGCCACAACTCTTCAGTGATAAATGGCATCAAAGGGTGCAATAACCGCAATGACTCCTCCAACACCCCTACCATACAGTGACGGCTAGCTATTTTATCTGCCTCATCTATATCATCACCATAGATAACAGGCTTTACCATCTCTAAGTACCAGTCACAATAGCTGCCCCAAACAAACTGATAGGCCACATTGGCAGCATCATTAAAACGGTACTCTTCTATAGAGCTTGCCACCTCTTCTTTGACCTGTTGCAGTCGGGAGAGTATCCAGCGATCGGTATATGAGTAGTTTTGCGTCTTAGAATCGGCACCACAATTTTGTCCCTCACTGTTCATCAAGACAAAACGGGTTGCATTCCAAAGTTTATTACAAAAATTCCGGTATCCCTCAATCCTACCAAGGTCAAATTTTATATCCCGGCCCTGAGTAGCCAGACTAGCCATGGTAAAACGCAGAGCGTCGGCACCAAAAGGTGGTATACCATCGGGAAACTCTTTCCTTGTGGCTTTTTCTATCTTTTTAGCCAAATGGGGCTGCATCATATCCTGAGTTCTTTTGGCAACCAATGTATCTAGATCAATACCATCAATTAAATCCAAGGGGTCCAACACATTGCCCTTGGATTTGCTCATTTTATTGCCTTCGCTGTCTCGCACCAATCCGGTGATATAGACATCGTGGAACGGCACCTGTTTGGTGAATTTAAGACCCATCATTACCATTCTGGCAACCCAGAAAAAAATGATATCAAAGGCAGTGACCAGAACATTTGTAGGGTAGAACTCTTCCATCTCTTGGGTAAGTTTGGGCCAGCCAAGGGTTGCAAAAGGCCAAAGAGCGGAAGAAAACCAAGTATCAAGAACATCA
>JADFYX010000180.1 GCA_015232795.1 Magnetococcales bacterium | reverse complement strand
GGGGCAGATTCTTACCATTGTTGAAGATCATCTACAGGTGGGTGTCTGTATAGCAGAGCAGAGAGCTGCGAGGGATCAATTAATTAAATTTCTTACCTCTTTAAAGCAATTTTTTGCCAAAAACCAAACTAGCCAAAAAAAGGTTGAGGAGTTAATCCAAAATATTGAAGGTGGTGGGGTGTTGGATTTGAAAGAGTTTAGCCGCGTGCTTCACTCTCTTATGGCCTTTACAATTGGTAGCTCTCCTCTGGCAGGGCATAGTTCAGTACCCATCTCATTTATGGGTCGTATAGCGCAGATTTTTCCCCAAACAACCAGCCAAGACCCTGGTACAAATACCTTAAACCAACATTTAACAGTAGTTGGAGAGCAAAAGCTTGTAAATTTGGCCGCCCAGGCTGTTGCAAGTGAAAAAGCCTGGCAGGAAAAGCTGCTTTTAATAGGTAGAGATCTTATTGCAGCCTATCCCTATGGTCATCTTGTAGATTATGCCACAACACAGTATTTTGCGGGTAATCCTGTTGATGGAACCCGTAAAAGTTCCCAAAAGCTTGAGAATTTACTCCGTCAACAGCTCCTTGGTTTTCATAGAATTTCTGGTTCTTTAAGGTCTAAGATGTCAGAAGGCAGAGCCAAGGCCAACAAGTTGAGAAATAGTATCACTCAGCTTGAAGAGGCAATTACTCTTTCGCAAAAATCACAGTTTATAGATCCCCAAACAGGTATTCCCAGCCGTTCATCTTTTACCGCTCATCTATATCGCCATTTAGAGAGAGCATTGCATCTAGGGGAACTGTTTTCCATATCACTTATTCATATTCAAGATTTTGCCAACATTACCTTAAAGTTGAAAAAAACCGAGGAGCAGCACTTTTTTAAAGCTGTCGCCTCTCTCATTCGCAGTCAACTTAAAGATTGTGATTTTTTAGCCCAGCTTGGTGTCGACCGCTTTGCCATGATTTTTCCGGCAGCCACCCAAAAGGGTAGTGGGGAGGTTACGGCTACTATTGGGACAATTTTAAACGCTAGCGATTTTAAACTCTCCAATGGTATCAGCACTATTACAGTTAAGTACGGTTCCAGAGCATTTACAGCGGGTATGACAGCACAGGATATGTTAACAGCAACAGATAACTTGGCAGATTTAGAAGATGAACCCACAGCTATCAGTGAAAATGAACCTGTTTTAAATGTGCGTGAGGCATAGGGATATATCATGGTTAATACCCAACACACACTAAATGGCATTCGCGATAAGTTAAACGGTGAAACCCCAAATATTGCCGGGGCGATGGACCTGTTAAAAGAGGTACTGCGTCGTGGAGTCTGTTACGAAGAGACCCGTGTTTTTCATGAGGGAACCCTCATATTGTTAGAGAGAGTTCTACTGCCTTTGTTAAATGGCGATAGAGAGCTTGAGGCGATTATTCACCGCTATGCCATGGGAATAAGAAAGTCAGGTACGGTTGATAGTGATGATCTTGCGAAATTTTTAACAGAAATTGATGAGGGGTTACAAATAGTACAAGACAATATGATGTTTCCTGAAGGCAAGCCGGATATTGACCTCAACTTGCTAGATAGAGCTTTGTTATCAATTGGCTATGGCGGTGTGCCCAAAAATATGGAAGGGGGTATATCTACTTCTTGGCATAAGATCCATAAATATTTAGCTGAAGTTGTTGTTGCACAACTCCGCAAACAAAATGCTGAAATACAGGAGAACAGCCGCAGAAATCGCTATTTGTTAGACTTTACCAAGGGGTTGGCTAGCACTTCAAGTCGTTTGGAGCGGTCTTGTGATGTCATCAACCAATTGAGTGAAAGTCTGGAAAACTTGGATGATGAACTGCCTTTGGAGTCAATTTCCCAAGTAATTTCAGCCGAAATTCAAGGTGTTGGTGAGCAGACAGCCCAGGTTATAGATAATTTGGAGACCATCGATTATACCACCAAAGAGCTGAAAAAACTATTTCACCAAGCAGATAAACTGCTGATGGAGACCCAGGATTCTGACTTGATGGATGCGGTATCCGGAATGCCCAACCGTTATGGTTTAATGGCCCGTATCAATCAGGCTCGTATAGATATACATGAGGGTGCAACATCTGGTTTTGCAGTGCTTTTTGTCGGTATTGTCGATCTTGGTCGCATAAGAAAGAATTGGGGCCGAGAGCGGTTTTCTGCTCTTATGCGTTGGCTTGGTGGTAGAATTCAAGATAGTGGTTCATATGAGATATTCCGCACCGCTAGTGACGGCTTGGCAATTTTTGCCCCAGATAGCGATAAAAATCTAGCTATTACCATGGCAAAAACCATAAAAGATAACGTCTTGGACCCAATTATTAAGCAAGAATCAATTCCTCAGGAGTTTCACTTTGGTCTGGGTGGGGTAGTGGCAACGCCAGAGATGGATGAAGAAGCGATTCTTTTGGCGGGTTCTGAGTGTATGCGCCGTTCAATATTAAATGACGGCAATCCTATTTTTTAATTTTTCAGTGGGATTGCAGTAAACGTTCATTGGGGATAGTCTAATGTCACTGTGTATCATTCTAGATTCACCAACTCTAAAAGTGACTAGATAACAATTACTCCCATGTTTCATATTTCACTTACTCTGGGTACTCTGCTTTTGGCTGTGCTGTTTTATGCACAGGAGAGAATACCCATGGCTTTGGTCTCTTTAGGGCTGTTGGTGTGGTTGATCGTGCTGTTTCAGATCTATCCACTTATTGACCCTGAAACTGGAGCAAACCTTCTTGCTGCTCCTGAACTTCTTTTTGGTTTTTCCCATCCGGCTTTGGTTATTGTTGTGGCTTTGTTGGTCATAGGTGAGGGGGTTACCATCACCGGATCAGTAAGCATGGTAGCCTCGTGGATTCGCCAGTTATCCCTTGGTAGTTGGCGTTTGGCTCTAACGGTATCTCTTGTGTTTGTTGCCGTTGCCAGTGCTTTTTTAAATAACACTCCCATTGTTGTTATCTTTCTGCCCATCATGGTCAGTCTAGCCGAAGAGCTAAACCTATCCAGCTCAAAATTTTTGATGCAGCTATCCTTTGTATCTATTTTGGGCGGTACCTGCACCTTAATGGGTACATCAACCAATATCCTTGTCGCCTCCTTTGCCACCCAAGCTGGGGTGGGGCAGTTCGAGATGTTTACCTTCTCAGCTTTAGGGGGCATTGTTTTGTTGGTGGGGTTGTTCTATCTGGTTTTTATAGCTCCCTCTCTTTTGCCAAACACCGCACCAGTTGGTTCTCAAGAGTTGCAGCGCAAGTTTCTTGTACAGCTTGAAGTGATGCCAGAGAGCATTTTGGTAGGTAAACAGATGGAAGAAGAAGATGTGGCAGCACTGTTTGAAAAGATAAATGTAGAGAGGGTGCTAAGGGATGGAAAGATTCTTACAAAAGATGATGATTTTCATATTTTAGCTGGGGATAACCTGCTTTTGGCAGGAAGTGCCAGAGATCTAAAAAAAGTAGAGTGGGATACGGCCTCTCCCCTTGTGCCAACCTCTGTTAGCAAAATAACCGAGGAGGAGATAAAGCAGCAGAATATGGCTGAGTTGGTGGTAATGCCCGGGACATCCATGGTGGGTAGAACCCTCTCACAAATCCGTTTTCAAAATCGTTACGGTATTGCTGTAATTGGTATTCAGCAACATAGCCATATCAGGGTGCGAAATCTAGCCAAAATAAAACTAAGGGCAGGTGACGTACTGCTGGTTCAAGGTACTTCGGATCAGTTAAATTTACTTGCAGATCGTCGGGATATGATTTTGCTTTGGGGTGTTAAAGACACGGTAGAACACTCTGCCAAAGCCGGAACATCGGCATTAATTCTTTTAGGTGTGGTGCTACTAGCTGCAACAAGAACAGTTGATATGTTGGTAATATCGTTGCTAGGGGCGTTTTTAATGTTAGCCAGTCGTTGTTTAACCATGCGCCAAGCTTATGCAGCAATTTCACCACAAATTATCTTTATGGTGGCAGCAACACTTGCTTTAGGCAAAACCATGGAGATAACCGGAGCAGTAGAGTTTCTGGCCAACGGTCTTATTCAAGTTTCAGTAGGGTTGTCAACTCAGTGGATACTAGCCCTTTTCATTTTTATAGTAATGCTATTCACCAACATAATATCAAACAACGCCTCTGCCATCCTTTTTGCCCCCATAGCAATAGGCGTAGCCAACCAGCTAGGGGTAAGCCCCATGCCATTTCTAATAGGAGTAATCTTCGGAGCCAACGCCGCCTTCGCCACCCCCATAGGCTACCAAACCAACTTGATGGTCTTGTCCGCAGGATATTACAGCGTAAGAGATTTTGTAAGAGTGGGCCTACCACTAAACATTATTGTCTGGATGCTGGTAAGCTATCTGATACCGTATTTTTGGGGGTTTTAGTTGTCTTTAGTAATTTCAGAACTCCTGACCTCACAGATTTTATGATGATACCAGTTTAAAAATCATCCGGTATTCAGTACCCGGAAATAACGTCTGAGTTTCGTTAAGTTCATTGCACAGATGCCTGACCGCTACATCCGAACTCCAATTGGCCATATGGTGTAGCCGTACGGTCAATGTTTTTGCTAGATCATCAGGTATGATGTCTGCTTCTGATTTGTAGATCGCCCTGAGCAAACTGCGCGCATCATCCTCCCGAGACATAATTTCTCGAAGAGTACTGGCCATACCGCTTTCAGCTCTGTATGCGATCATTTTGATCGTATCGACAAAGTGTTTACTGCTTGAACTCATCCTTGAAAAACGTTCTTCTTCCGGGAGTTCAGCAATCGTTATATGCTTCGGTTGAGCCTTACGTCTGGCTTTCAATATCACAACATCTTTGTCCAGCTTTTCTACCTCTTCCTGAAGTTCCGCTTTCCGACGCTCGTATCTTTCCACTTTTCCAGGTTCAATGTAGTCAGTCAATGCCAGTTTGCCGAATTCGGCCCGTCGGCGGGCCAGTCGTGCGACCAACTTACGAACCTCCCCATCCAGACGGCGATATTCTGGATTAATCACTATTTCAGTTTCAGGAATATCTTCAGTTTTATAGCTTGCAAGACCATCAAGATCATAATGTTGTCGCATATATTTAAAAAAGTTCTCTTGAGACCATCTGGCAAACATTCGGATGGCTATAGTCTTAGTGTCACTACGATAAAATGTCGAGATAATTGATGTTTGATGACCTCCTACACACAGCTTTCGTATTTCTCGAACCCAAATCTTGCCTCCTGGCAAAAATGTTCCGCGTTCTGCTATATTCATATTTACCATTTCACCAGAGGAGAGTTTGACCTTCTGCCGCGAGAACTCGCAGATATCCCAATCTTCCCCTGGATGTTTATGGTAGCTTATGCAGGAAATCCACTTTTC
>JADFYX010000017.1 GCA_015232795.1 Magnetococcales bacterium | reverse complement strand
TCAGGGTCTAATGTGTCATAAAACTGGGCAGTTGCTCTAATCCAGGCAGGAGGGAGGTTATGTTTAGTGGCAATGTCATCTACGGTTTTTTAGTAATGGGGCCGTCTTCTCTAGCATTTTGCAGTAATTGCAAGATAGAGGTATTAAAAGCTAGTTTTTTTAATTGCTGGGCTATTAAATTTTTAGACAAAGGCTATGGCATCCGTTTGGTGAAAAAGTTAACAGTGGAAATGTGAAGTTTATACAAAAAAATCTTTACGATATTTTGGCTCTAAAGTAGCTCCAAATCGCTTATATTTCCTCGAATTTCTTGAGCTAAAGCATATTTTTTATCATATGAAATTTCACTGCTCTTTAAGCTCTGTATCCCTATTTGTACTTTTTTGTAGAGAATCAAAAGCATCTTATCATCTTCATTTTGATCTTTTGAGGCAATTTTTTTTATTTCAAGATATCTCTCTTCAAATTCAGATATGGAGTCAACTAGACCATCCAATATTCTTTCATGAAATTCATCTGCCTCCTTGCCTTGAGGGCATTCATTGAATTCATCGTTACCATACACCATTGATTGTCTCTTTTTATTTTAAATATGAATGCTATCCACCTCAGTATAAGCCAGCATGATAAGAGTCGCCAAGCTTTTTGCAGATTTAAACAAAAATTCTTCCATAGAAATATGTAGGTAACAAACAAAAGGTAAGTTAATAACGCGATAAAATATACAAACAATGATTGTTTAGAAAATATATTCAGGGTAGAATGTCGCGTTGCTAAAGAAGAGATAAAAAATTGGGGAGTAGCAAAGATGACTGATACTTGTAATAAAAAGGGAATGATTACTTTCCGCCAGAAACAAGAAAACCGAGGAATAATGGGCTTCTTGTTAATCCATAACTGGCCTATCAAGGTGAAAATACCTTTCATCTCTTTTCTTGGTGTATCGCTTATCCTTATTGTTACTTTTCTATGGTTTCTACCCTTCATTGAAAGCAGGGTTATGGAGGGTGAAGAAAAATCAACTATACAAACAGTGGATGTGGCATATGGTGTTTTAGAACATTTCAACCATCTGGAGCTAACAGGATTTTATAATTCCCAACAGGCAAAAGAGCAGGCTCGTTTGGCAATAAATAGGCTGCGTTATCGAGATAGTGAATTTTTCTGGATAATAGACGAGACCCCTAAAATGGTTTTGCACCCTAAATATACAGATCTATTTGGTAAAGATCTTTCAGGTATTACTGATGCAAATGGTATGTTTCCTTTTAGAGAGCTGTTGCTATTAGTAAAAGAGAAGGAAAAAGGTTTTATTGAACTTTACTGGCCAAAAATTGCTGCTACAAAAGGCGAGCAATCCCGTAAAATTTCATACGTTAAGCAGTATAAGCCTTGGGGGTGGATCATCGGTAGTGAGATCGATATGGATGAGGTTGAGAGGGTTGTCTCTGGTCTGCGTCTCATTACAATTGCCATGGCAGGATTTTTTGCAGTTGTAACTATGTTGGTGGCTTTTATAATCGGTCGTAGTATTGCTACGCGTTTGGTTAAAGTGATTGCGGGCTTAAAAGAGGTCGCTCAAGGGAGAGGAAGTTCAGATCAAGCTCAATGTATTGCTATTACCTCTACAGATGAAATAGGCACTTTATCTTTTGAATTTAATGCTTTGATGGACTCTATTAGTGATCTTAGCAGTTTTAGAAAAGTGATAGAAGAGGATGAGACCTGTAATGAGGTGTACTCGCGGTTGTGGGATGTCTTTGCTGAAGGTCTTGGCCTAAAAAGTCCGGTGATATATGAGGTAGATGAGGCCCACAACGTAATGAGTGTTGCCTACCCATTGAACTTTCATGAGGAAGAATTACACTGTAGTCCTGACATATTGGATCATTGTGGGATGTGTAAAGCCAAACGCACAGGCCACCCAATTTCCTCGTTATCTTTTCATAAAGTTTGCAAACAGTTTTTGCATATCGATGAAGCAATTGAACATGTCTGTATTCCCATGTCCATTGGTGGTGGTATTATTGGTGTTGTGCAGTTTATTTTTAATGAACAAAATAAAAAATTTGATAGAGAGAAGATTGCAATTAAAATTGATAAAGCGTCACAGTTTATAAAAGAAGCCCTGCCTGTTGTGGAGTCTAAAAGATTAACCGCAACACTTCGTGCCTCTACTCTGGTTGATCCCATGACCGGGCTGCAAAATCGGCGTTTTCTCCAAGAGTGTGCCAATAATCTCTGTTCTGGCAGTAAACGCCGAGGAAAGCAGATCGGTCTACTTATGTGTGATCTGGACTTTTTCAAACAGGTTAACGATACCTACGGTCATGATGTTGGCGATGAGGTACTTAAAAAGACAGCAGATGTTTTGAAAGAGACAGTTCGCCAATCAGATTTGGTAGTCCGTTTTGGTGGTGAAGAGTTTATCATTATCTTGGTAGATGTAGAGTCTGATGAGGTGATGGGGCTAGCAGAAAAACTAAGAAAACAAGTTGAGGCCGCAGAGTTTCCAGTTGCCGGACATCCCCCAATTAAAAAGACCATCAGCATCGGTATAAGTATCTACCCTGAAGATGAAGATGGCTTCTGGAAAACCCTTAAATACGCTGATGTAGCCCTGTACAAAGCCAAAGAGGGCGGACGTAATCAATCGGTAAGATTTACCAAAGATATGTGGGAAGGTCAGGAGTATTGAGTTGCTTTAGAGGATTGATTTAGACAAGTTATTACTCTCACGTTATAGAGTTTTCTAAAGCGTTGGTTACAATACGGTTTATGCTCTCACTTACGGGGCATTGTTACTCAGCCATTCAAACTAGATTCGGTAGTTAGCTGTATGTAGCGACAACTGCCGAATCTAGACTAACAGTCACGGTTGTGCCCTTTTCATCTGAACTCTGCATGGCAATATTGCCTCCCAAGGTCTCGGTGATTAGGCGGGCGGAGTATGTACCCAATCCCGTACCACCGGATTTTCCTGCAGTGATGAATTTGTCGAAAAATCTGTTACGGATTGCTTCTGGCACGGCCCCCATGTTGTGTATGTCTACTATTTGCACTGATTTTCTGCTACTTGATACGGTAACTGATGAACCTTTAGGGGCGGCTTCCAGGGCATTTTTTATAAGATTGGCGAACAGAGAAAATAGGAGAAGTTCTTCCCCCATCACAACAACATTTTTTTCGCATTGGATGATAATTCTAATGCCACGTTTTTTGCCCAATGACTCCAGCTCCGTTTGAATACGGTATAGCAACGGCTCCAACTTTATAGGCTCAGGACTCAGTTCATAGCGACCCTGTTCCATTCGATAGATATCAAGAGAGCGGTTGATCTGATCCAGCATACGGTAGCCGGTCTTCTGGATCTGGTGGATCAGTTCCCGTTGGTCGGAGTGGAGGTTGTCACCCTCCAAAAGCACGTCCGGGAGTCCTATAATGGCATTTAATGGGGTCTTCAGGTCATGGCGTGTGATGTGCTCAACTTCCTCACGCAGCCAGATGTTCTCCTCCAATATTTGTGCTTTTTCCTCCAACATTTGTGCTTTTTCCTCCAACACCTTCCTGGCCTCTTCGCGCTCCTGGAGGCTCTGTCGGGCGTTGATGATATGGCCCAACGCATTGAAAAGCGGGTTCAGGTATTCCAGTAATCTCTGTTCGTAACCTCCTGGCCGATTGGCCAACCCTACCTCACCCACCAATTTATCACCAAAATAGATAGGAACACCGAGGAAAGCCATGAGTTTTGGGTGGCCGGAAGGGGTCCCAGTCGCCCTGGTGTCGTTTTCAGGATCATTGCTGATAACAGGTTTTCCGCTGGTAATGACTTTGCCAAAAAGGCTTTCCATTGTGTGAAATTCGAAGCCTCGGTTTTCAAACTCCCTGTAGAGTCGCTCGCTTTCATCGTTCCATGAAAGATTGGTTAGAGCAAAAGCTTTCAAGTATGTTTTGCCATCCGTAGTGGTCAATGTCTCCCCAATAAACCCGTATGGACTCTCTGAAATCTCCTTGATCTGCTCCAGTAAATCGCTGTACATGATGAAAGGGTCGGGATTACTGATGAAACTAGCTCGTAGTCTTTCTATCAAGGACAGAATGGCTTGTTTGCTCCTCAACTCCGCGGTTCTCTCCTCAACCCGCTGTTCCAATTCTTTGGTCAGTATCTGCAATTCCCCTTGGCTTTGCTGTGCCAATTCCAGGAACTCCTGGGACTGGTCCAGTGCCTTTTTCCGCTGGCGTACTGCATAGTAGAGGGCAATGATCAAAATTGCCTCGAACAAGATTGCCCCAATCCCCCCGATGATATACCACTTGTAATTCTCCCATAGGCTATCAGGGCGATTTAAGAATATCGCTTTGGGGGGTAATCGATTCTCCCCTATACCAAACTGCTTCATGACCTGATAATCGAATGTCAAACTTGTCGGCGACTTCATGAAAGGCGGAATCGCATCGACAGGTGTACCGCTTAAAATTTGAGTGACCATCTGTGCAGCGGCTCGCCCCTGGTCAGCACCAGTAACGATACTCCCTCCTAGCACCCCAGTGCCAAGATTGAACTCCCAAAAGCCATAGGTGGGGAATGGGGAATTCGTCGCAATCAGAGTGCTGTTTTCAACTGGTGAGAGGGCGCGTCCTTTCTTCCTGTCACTGGTTTGCCCAGAAATGAAAACTATAGTCTCTTTGGGAAGCTGATTCAGGCGATTTCGGATCTCTAAGATTGAAAGATCTTTGAGCAACACAACATCGTAATGATCCGTATAGTGTGGGAACACACTCTCCTTGGCAATCTCTAGTATCCGGTGGCTGCTGTGATCTGATGTTGAAACGATGAAAGCCAAAGTGCGAGTGTCGGGATGCACGGAAAGAGCCAAATTTATAGTGCCGGAAAGATCCACTTCCTCATTGACACCAGTGATCTTCGGAATGCCCTCAAGAATTTTATGACGGAGATTGTTATAGCCACAAAAAACGATGGGAATGTCAGGGAACAGGCGTTCCCGGTTGGCAACTGCAAAATCGAAGGCAGCGTTGTCCGATGTAACAACTATATTCAGGTGGTAGTCGCCATACTTCGCCACCATCATGTCGGCCAACTGACTCAGCCTCTCAGGATTGTCGAAACGGCGGCTGTCGAGATACTCGATGGAAAGTTCTATCTTTTTATCAAATGCATCAAGCCCCTCCATCAAATTGCGTTCAATGGCATCGCTCCATGAGTATCCGCGGTGGTAGGAGTTGATATACAATACGTTAGCCGCTTCTTTTTCACCTTTTCCAGCTGTAGCTGAAGGGGTTAAAAAAAAAGCAGCGAAGAACAGAAGAGGAATAAGAAACACAAACAGATAGAAGATCTGGCGGTTAGGGCCTGAGAAAGAGATAGAACGGATATTTAACATAGTTGCATGTTTATCATAAGTTGGTTTTATTCTAATCTATTTCTATTGTTCTTCTTGGTCGTATGACCTGGCTCCTCTCTAGAGTGTAGTGGTTCATAACATATTTATCAACATTCTCACGTAGTGTAGTCAACAACAGGTGCTGAATCTCTTTGGGCAATGCCAACGTCCCCATGAAGTTGGCAAGATTGTAAGTCAGTGCGAACGGTTGGAGCCGAACTGCATTTTGCTTGAATCTAGGTTGAAGAAGAGACAGGGGAGGTGAGTCCATTATTCTAGTCACCTGTTAGTAATTAAGCCTTGGATTATTTCTACAATTTTTGCATCATCCCACTCTCGTCCTCCAAGGGCCTGATATACTATGTTGCCCTGTTTATCTACTAAAAAAGAGGTGGGCATTCCTCGTACCCTCCAAGCTCTTGCTGTTTTGTCGCTCTTATCTAACAGAATTGGAAATTCAATATCGTGTTCCATGATAAATGGGATGATATTCTCGGCATCTTCACCAACATCTACTGCTAAAATAACAAAGCCTTTATCTTTTAACTTATCCCATACCCGTTGCATAGATGGCATCTCGTCTCGGCATGGTGGGCACCATGTGGCCCAAAAATTTACCAAAACTACCTTGCCATGATAATCAGAAATATTATGGGTTTTACCTTCTAAATCCTTAAGCAATAAATCAGGTGCTTTTTTTGCTTTAGAAATAGGGTGTAAAATAGGGCCGGGTATGGCCTGAGAAACAAAAGTAAAACAGAGCAATATTGCTACTATAGTGGTCTTAATGTTTTTTAACTTAGTCTGCATTTTTAACCTCCAATTATTTCCCACAACGTAAATTTTTGAGGGTTTTATTGTAAACCTGTTTGCCAATCTGCCATGTGAGTTGTAGATCAAACTTGGTGTCAACATTTAGACCAAATGCTATTAGTCCCCAGTTATAATCAGCGGCCCAAAATATCTGCTTGGTAGGAAAAAGTGCCCAGTTAAAAGCAATTATAGCCGGTTCTGAAGGCTGTTTTGTTGTAAATTTTTTCTCAAACATAAGGGGCCAACTCTCCCTAATTATTGGGGGATGAGTCTTTGCCTGAGAGAGAACCATCCATTTCTCAAGATTTAGGGTAAGTGCTTTATTATTCTCTTCTGCTGCTGTGTTATGGACCTCTAGCTTATGAATACATGCCTCTTTGGCTACCAATGCTGCTTGGTTTTGACTAAAGCCTCTTGCTTGTAAAAATGCTTCAGTAGTGTTGAGAGCAAATGGTCTTAACTCCAGGCGTAAAATTGTAGAATTAACCCTAGAAATATCTCTGTCATTAGGAGCACTGTTTCCGTTTTTAGCTGGTATAATTGTTGCCAAAAAAATTAATATTAACGGCAGAACAATATTTCTGTAACTACAGCACCTAACTATCTTATGGTAGATACAAATGATAGATTTTTTTATTAACATATTAAAACCTGAACAAAATGAATTTGAATCGATATTATACATAATAACCTATTTATTGAGTAGTATGGTCATATGAAATATGAAATATCCACCCAAACATCTTTGCTTAAAGCTGCCCGTGCAATTGCTGGGGCCGATTCCCTGTTGATTACCTCTGGTGCTGGCATGGGAGTGGATTCAGGTCTGCCGGATTTTCGTGGTAAAGCTGGCTTCTGGAGGGAGTATCCCGCTATAGCCAATATGGGTATTGCTTTTGAGGAGATGGCAAACCCACAATGGTTTGATACAGATCCCTATTTAGCATGGGCATTTTATGGTCATCGCCTTAATCTCTACCGTAATACTGTACCACATTTAGGGTTTCAACAACTTCTTGATATAGCTAGCAATAGACCCTATGGATACCATGTTATGACATCCAATGTTGATGGTCAATTTCAGCTCGCAGGTTTTAATGCTAAGCAAATTATGGAGTGTCACGGCTCCATTCATTATCTACAATGTACACAAGGGTGTGGTAGTGGAATTTGGAGCGGGGAGGGTGTTGAGGTTGAGGTTGATGAGGTAGAATTTAAGGCGGTAGGAGATCTGCCTCTGTGCAGTTGTGGTGAGTTGGCCAGACCCAATATTTTAATGTTTGGTGATTGGGGGTGGAATGGTGAGCGGAGTGGAGAGCAAGAAAAACGCTTGCAGAGTTGGTTAAATAACCTTCGCAATGAAGGGGCAAAACTGGTAATTATTGAGATAGGAGCAGGTCACTCTGTCCCTACTATCCGTATGAGTTCAGAGAGATTTGCAGATATATTAAATGCAGTTTTAATAAGGATAAATCCCAGGGATTTTTCAGTACCACAGCCTCATATATCGCTCCCCTTAGGAGGTCTCGAAGGTATCACTGCTATAGTTGATCTGTTATGACTTTTTTTTACCGAATTGATCAGAGTCATAGCCACACATGTGCATAACTCCTAAAATTTGATCTTTCAGACCTTGGGCCTCTGGTTTTAGAGCATCTTGATCCAGTATATCCATCAACGTCATTAGCATCATTGGGGCTGCAGTCAACATGTCTATTGTCTGCATTTGATCATCACCCTCACCATGGACCGTGAATGCAGGTACGCCATCTTCATCTTTAATTGTCATGTCAGCCATGGGTTACTCCTTTTCATTTCTTATATCTATAGTGTAATTTAGCATTATAGCTCATTGAGTGTCGTATTAGCAAAATGTTGCTTTTGGCCATTTTGAAAAAGGCTTTTAGGTGGTTATCCCCATAGATGTATTTGATGATGAGAATATATGTATGAAAGATATTTTTTTAGATATTCAAGCTATCATTGCCTATAAAATTGTTCTGTTAGGTATCCGTCTATGTCCCAACGGCTATTTTAAAAACACTATGTTGGTGGCATACCATAGGGCGATTGCATCTGAAGTGGCGTTTCTGGAAAAGAGCAGGAACCTCAATGATAAGGACAGTTTTTAACTTGTCAACTATATGAAATATAAACATTTACATGCTATTTTGCTAATACTATTAATTTTTACTCTTGTTTCTCAATCCGCAGCAGCCCAACCCATTGGGAAAATGATATTTTTTAAAACCGAGTTTTGTCCATGGTGTAAGGTTTTTGAGAGTGAGGTATTGGGTATTTATAGCCGTACAGATGAAGGCAAAGCTCTGCCTATTACTGAAGTAACATTGAGAGGCGAGAATAGACAATTTGCCAAAATAGAAAAAACCATTCCATATGTGCCCACATTTGTCATTTTAGACAATGATGGCAAGGAGAGAGGGCGTATTTTTGGCTATTCCAGGGATTTTTTCTGGGTTAAGCTAGATGAAATTATAAAATCTATGCAAAAAAATATTGCTTCTGCTGGTTCCAAACCACAAGAAATTGATCCCAGAGTTGCTATTGGTGAATGATAATTTTAATTACTTTTATATATACTTAGTAGTGCTTTATATGGTATCTTGCAGCAGTTGTCTTTGAGAAAGACTAGTTGGAGAACAGGTTTTTTTACAAAAAATAGTCCATTCTACCAAGGAACCTGATCTCCCATGGATTCCATCATCATAGTTGAAGATTCTAAAAGTTTTGGATCGTTGCTGCAACAAACTATAGCAGAGAGCCTAGAGCAAGATATTGTCTGGGTAAAAAATTATACTGATGCTGCTACTCTTCTCAACGATGGCAAAAAATTCTCTCTGGCAATCCTTGATTTGGTTCTTCCCGATGCATCTGACGGCGAAATCGTCGATCTTTTTCTAGAACGCGGTATTCCTTCCATTGTCATGAGTGGTAGATATAGTAGCGAGTTACGAGACAAGCTTTTTGCAAAAGGTATTCTGGACTATTTTATCAAAGATAATATCCAGGTTATTGATGCTGTCATATATTTCATCAAACGTATTCGTGGTAACAAACAGATAAACGTCATGGTGGTTGATGACTCAAAAAGTTTCAGACTTATGCTCTGCAATTTTTTGAATATTCATGGCTTTACTGTTTTTTCGGTTTCCAGTGGAGCCGACGCCCTTGAACTTTTGGCTGAACAAGATATTCATCTTGTTATTACCGACTATCAAATGCCCCAGATGGACGGCTTTGCACTAACCCGGAATATTCGTGCCAAATATTCCCGTTATGAAGTAGCAGTTATTGGACTCTCATCCCAAGGAGATTCTGAGGTAGAGGTACAATTTATTAAAGCAGGAGCCAACGACTACCTCTCCAAACCTTTTCAAAAAGAGACCCTATCATGTCGAATTTCCCAGACTGTGGAGATTATTGAGAGATACCGGGAACAGACAAGATTGCTCCAGCGGCACCGTAGTATTTTAGATAACGCATTAGATGCCATTATAACAATAGATCACAACGGCAAAGTGGTTAGTTTTAACCCGGCAGCAGAGGCTCTTTTTGGTTTTTTAGAGGGTGATGTAATGGGTAACGAAATTGCCGAATTTATTATCCCCCAACATTTAAGGGATCAACATCGGGCTGCTGTTCAACTATATAAGACAAATACGATAAAAACTCCCAAACTCAAACGGCGAACAGAGTTTTCCGGCTTGCGTGCAGATGGCAAAATGATAGATCTGGAGGTCTCCCTCATTGCCACTCCCTACCAAGGGCAGTTGCAGTTCACCGCTTTTCTTCAGGATATCACAGACCGCAAGCAGTTGTTAAAATCGTTGGAGGAGACTCTCTTGGTGGCAGAAGAGGCCAGTCGTTCTAAAAGTGAATTTATTGCCAACACCAGCCATGAAATTAGAACCCCGATGAACGCCATTATCGGCTTTACCGAGTTGGCTCTTAAATTGGAGTTGTCACCTAAACTTCGTGATTATCAACAAAAAGTAAAAAATGCCTCCCACACTCTTATGGGTCTTTTGGATGATGTGCTAGATTTTTCCAAAATTGAGGCCGGACGTTTGGAGTTAGACCCTATACCCTTTGAATTAATAGATCTCTTCGACCGTTTGAGCGATCTTTTCAGTATTCAAACCGCTGATAAAAATGTTGAGATGATTCTCAGTATTCCACCACAGTTTGATCAAATACTTGTAGGTGACTCCCAACGGTTAGAGCAGGTTTTAATTAACCTCATACGTAATGCAATTAAGTTTACCGATCAAGGGACGATTTTGGTAACAGCCGTACCCGAAGAAATTCGTCCCGGACATATGGAAATTTATTTTAGTGTAAAAGATTCTGGTATAGGTATTGACCCTGAGCGTTTGCCACAACTTTTTGATGCATTTGTGCAGGCGGATGGATCAACCACCCGAAAATATGGTGGTACAGGTTTGGGGTTGACTATCTGTAAACGTCTTGTGGATCTTATGCAGGGTACAATTGGAGCCAGTAGCTCCTCTGGAGATGGTAGCACTTTCTTTTTTACTATACCTTTTGAGTGTCGCCCGGGAAATAAAGATAAACAGTCTGAAATCCCCAAATTTCTAAAAGGTATGAAAGTTCTTATAGTCGAAGATAACCACGTCACCAGTGAAATTTTAAAAAATATGGTTGATTCGCTCTTTATGGTTCCAACTGTGGTTGAATCAGGTGAAGCAGCCCTTTCCCAGTGGATTGCAAACAGTGAGAATAATCAGCAGTTTGGCCTGATATTAATGGATTGGCGAATGGCGGGAATGAATGGCATCGACACGACAAAAAAAATACTGCAAGCCAATAAACAAGTCTCTGATGGTGGCAGCAAAGTTCCTAAAATCATTATGTTAACTGCATTTGGCGATGAAGATACCCGGCAGTTGGCATTAGAAAGCGGTGTAAATACCTTTTTGAGTAAGCCAATTACCCGTTCTCACTTAATAGACTCTATCCGCGAGAATTTTGGTGAAAAGCCGATAGGTGGTGATCAATATGCAAAAATTTTAGCTGAAGAGGTAGATATAACTAGCAAGATAAGCGGTTCTAACATTTTGTTGGTGGAGGATAACGCCATCAACCAACAAGTTGCCCGTGAACTTTTAGAAAGGGTAGGGCTGGAGGTAGATCTGGCTAGTAATGGTCAGGAAGCTCTCGATAGATTGGATAAGAAAAACTATGATGCCGTGTTGATGGATGTACAGATGCCGGTGATGGATGGTTTAGAAGCTACCAGACATATACGTAAGCAACCCAAATATCGCAACCTGCCTATTATCGCTATGACCGCCCATGCACTAATAGAAGATAAACGAAGATGTAGAGCCGCAGGTATGGATGAACATATTGCCAAGCCCATTCGCCCGGAACGTCTTTACGCTATCTTGGCCCATTGGCTTGATTCTCTTGGTTCTGTTAAGCCTAGCAGCGACAATGATGACTATTACATCCAGTTTCCAGATATTCAAGGTCTCAATATTAATGATGGCTTGGGTCGGGTTATGGGAAATAGAAAGCTATATTTAAAGCTATTACACCGTTTTATGGAAGATCATGTTAACGATGTGAGCAGTGTAAAAAAAGCCCTGGATGATGGTAACTTTGAGGAAGCAGCAAACATTGTCCACAGCATAAAAGGGGTCTCGAGCAACATAGGAGCAAAAAATTTACAGTTCAAGACCGAGGTTCTAGAAAAAACAATTAAAGAGAGAGTTTATAAAGCAATATCCAAGGCGTTTGAATCGTTTGCAACGGCCCATAATGAACTGTTGCCGGCGATGCAACCTTTGAGCGTAATTAAAGAGGAGCCTGATACTGATGAGGTACATACAGATGCTGAAGTCACAGAAACTTGTGTTGTAGATAATAATAAAGTTGCAATTTTATGCCAGAAGTTGATTAAACTGCTTAAGGATAACAGTGTAGAGACCGAGTCTATATTAAAGGAATTAAAATCTGAGTTAGCTACCAGTTCAGAGTCTTTTAACATGAAAAAATTGGTGAAAAAAGTTGATCAATATGAGTTTGACGCGGCTATTGCTATAGTCCATTCCATAACCAGCAACTTAAAGATTTCTCTTTAATAAGGTGCATCTGATGGCTGAGTTGCCACATAAATCACGTATTCTTATTGTAGATGATCAAAAGACCAACATTGATATCTTGAAAGATATCTTGGGAAATTATGATCGTAGAATAGCTCTTAATGGTCAGCAAGCCCTCAAAATTGCCAACTCAGACTCTCCTCCAGACCTGATTCTTTTAGATATCATGATGCCGGGTATGGATGGTTATCAGGTGTGTAAACGGCTGAAAGAAGATGACAAAACCAAAGATATCGCCATTATTTTTGTAACAGCCAAAAAAGAGGCTATGGATGAAAAAATGGGGTTTGATCTGGGGGCGGTTGATTATGTTACCAAACCCTTTAACCCGGCAATCATCAAACGCAGGGTGCAAACCCAACTAGAATTAAAACAGCATCGTGATAACTTACAAGCTCTAGTTGACGAAAAGACCGTACAGTTATCACAAAAAGTTGAGGCTTTAGAACTTACCCAGATTGCCCTCAGAGACTCCATGAAAAACCTTCTTGTCACCCGTGTGGCTAATGGGGTTTTTTGGCTCCAAATTCCTGAAGTTGATATGTACATTCTGTGCGGTTGCCCCGGCGAGATTGTAAAACATCTTATGCGAAAGGGGTTTATCAACACAGTGGAGAAGGGGGGTGTTGTCTGTGAAAATGGTCCCAACGTTATTTTATTGTCAGATCTCTTGGTGCAAAATGGTGATTTTGCCAATTTGTCAGAATTTCCCATACTTCAAATGCTCTACAGGCAGGGGATGATTTTACCGGGACACCCTAACAATACTGGCAATAAACCCATGTTGATAGGCTCTGCTGCCCAGGTTCAAGCCCAGATGGAATATATTCACCGGGGTAAACATGGGTTGGTTTCCCAAGAAGAGTTGATGGCATGTGGTGTTGACGAAATTACCGCCCAAAATATGATGAAGGTAAAATTAAAATTTACTTTTGGCCCTATCCAGCCACCCCAAACCCTGCTCGATACCTTGGAGATAGCAGATGAAACCGTGGAGATACGTGATGGTGTAACTGTGTCGCGTATTGGGGTTAATCGCTATCAATTTTTCTACCGTGGGCTATCAACCAAGATTGATCTTAACCTTCCTGAAAACGTCGATTATGAGATACCTTATCCTCTGGGCCACCATCACTTTGATAGGAAGGTTTTTTCGGTATTGCATACTGGAGAGGGTGATGGTTGGGATATAAACCGCCGTAGCATGAGCAGTATCATTACCCATCAAGGGCGCATCTATTTAATTGATGCTGGACCGGGAATTTTTCAGGCTTTAACTGCGTTGGGTATCAATATTTCCGAAGTGGAAGGTATTTTTCATACCCACGGTCATGACGACCATTTTGCTGGTTTGCCTGCCCTTATTCATTCGGACCACAGATTAAAATATTTTGCCACTACTCCTGTTCGGGTTGCGGTTGCAAAAAAATTTACGGCATTAATGTCCCTTGAAGAGGAAAAGTTCGGGCAGTTTTTTGATATTTGTGACTTGGACTATGATACCTGGAACAGCTTTCAGGGTTTAGAGGTAATGCCAATCTATTCACCCCACCCAACTGAGACGACAATATTAAAATTTCGCGTGAAATATGCAAACGGCTATAGGAGTTATGCTCATTGGGCTGATCTATCTTCATTTGCAATATTGGATCAAATGGTTGGTGAAGGTCCAGATGACGTTCCTGGCAAATTTATGGAAAAAGTTAAACAAGATTATCTACAACCAGCAGATCTAAAAAAATTGGATATTGGAGGAGGGCAGATCCATGGTTTGGCAGAAGATTTTATTGGTGACAGTTCCAGCTCTTTAATTCTCTCCCACTGTGATAGAGAGTTAACAATTGAGGAGAAGGAGATTGGCTCTGAATCATATTTTGGAGCTGTGGATGTTTTAATACCAGGGTCCAACGGTAATTATCAACAACGGGCCACAGATTTTCTGGAAAAATTTTTTAACAGTGTAGGGGCTAGCCAGGTAGTTGCACTTATAGATGGTTGTCCCATTGAAGAATATAATGCCGGAACCATTATCTATCGTTTCAGTCAAGATAATACCCAGTATATTTATATGGTCTTAACTGGTACAGTTACCTATCTGGAGTCATCTTCAGGCATCAGTAACAATCTATCAATAGGCTCTTTTATTGGCATCCACAATCTGTTTAATCAACAACCACTGTTGAACGGAACATTTAGAGCCTCTTCCCACTGCACTATTTTACGTTTTCAAACCCAATCACTCCTTAAGTTTCTAGAAAAAAATGAACTGTTAAACTACATGGCGGAAACTCTTGAGCGGACATGGTTTTTAAGAAAAACCTGGTTGTTTGGTGAACAGACCACCTTCCTCTCCTTAGGAGCTATTTCTCAGACAATAAAAAAAGTCTCATTTGCGGCAGGATCAGATATTGTTCTGGGCAGTGAGGCAAAGCTGTGGCTGGTGATAAAAGGCGAGGTGGATATGTGTAACCCCCAAGGAGAAATTCTTGAGCGGGTGCAGGCTGGCAGTTTTTTTGGCGAGCACAGCTATTTTTCCAATTCCCAGAGTAACTTGCAGTTTAAAGCTAGACAGTTTGTCGAACTGTATACCCTGGATTTAAAGAACTATCTGGACATCCCCATTGTTCATTGGAAAATGTTGGAGATATTTGAAAAACGTAAAAAAATTTACAGCTAATAGAAAGCTGTAGCATTTCCTGTTAATAAATAGCATATACAACCAACAAAATGGCCATTACCTCGCAAGTGGGAATCCAATTTACAATCTAGCAAACTTATTGGATTCCCCTTTTTAGCGAGGATGACTAATTTAAAAAAATGCTAATTAGGATCAGGCTTTTCAGATCAAATTTTAAGAATTTGCCAAGATACTATTTTTGCTGAGTGAAGCTGAGGTAAAACTCACCTTGAAGGCATCGCTCTGTCCACCATGAACAATATTATTTTCCCGCACTATTTTTTCGTTACCAGCAGGTTGTTCCTTTTCACCTGTATCAGATGCATTTTGCACCCCTTTTGAGGCTTGATTGCTCATAAAGCTAATTACTTGGTTCATTGACTCGCCGATTGCTGAAATGCCCATATCTTAAATCCTCATTTAATAAAAGAGTTAACTAATTCGATAATTGACTCAATTATTAAAGAGTCGCATGAATTATAGCAATTGCGAGGCCAAACTATTTTTCGCAATAAAAACAGTAAGATATAAAATATGTGAATTAATGGTCGTCAAAAAAGTGCTAACAATTTCAAAAACTAAGGGCGATTAATGAAATATTAGTTTAAGGAATATTTGTTATTCATGTAACACGGATACAAAAAATCTCTTTCTCACTCAAAAGTCAATGAACAACAAGGTAGTCATCCATCTGATACTGAGGAGTTCAGTACATGATGTTGTTATTGAGTGGTGAAGGAGTAACAGACCTTGGTAGATGCAATTATTCATCACACAGTTGTTCAAATAGCCAATTTGAAGTTGGGCCGTTAGCAGTAATGGTCGATCAACTTATGCAAGGAATGTTAGGCTATTCCATTTTACAAAAATATCCAAATAACGTTGAATACGTCTCCAAGAGTGGGATTAGCAGAAAAAATGTTGCTAAAAAAGGTCTTTCACTCCGTCTACATGGCCACAAAAGAACCAAAGACACAGGATACTTTGAGGAAAATGCTAGACTCTTGGGTCTTTTGGCTAAAAAAAGGTCCAAGGAATCTAACAAGCAACTGTGAATTGTCAACCAAGTGCTGCTCAACTTGTGCAATGGACCTGGGATCGTCGCATTGATGTTCAGAAAATTGACATGAAAAGTTTTAACCTAGATTCGGCAGTTGTTCGCACATCACTGGCACAACCTCTTGATTTACCAGGCAAACCAAAAAAAAGTCTCATCACCAACAAGGTGACTTCGATTTTTTCTGATTCACCTGATAAACCAATATGTTGCACCATTAATGCACGCCCAACTGCCGAATCTAGGTTTAACTGGTTTCGAGACCAACTGATGTTTGTCGTAAATGATGTTAATGGTACTTCTGTACCCAACCCTCATTGCCAATAATGCATATGTAGTCACTGGATATGTGGAGACATATACATTGATACGATTTATTTTAGCCTACAATAAAATAAAGTAATTTTTCGCAATTACAATGCTTAAGAGCAGAGCTTGAGGGCCTCGCCAGCGATTTTTTCTAAGGGTTTTATTATATCTATTCCCCCAAGTTTTATGGCCTCTTTGGGCATGCCAAAAACTATGCAGCTCTGTTCATCTTGGGCGATATTGGTTGCACCAGCATCGTGCATCTCTTTTATGCCGCGGGCTCCGTCATCACCCATTCCAGTCATGATAATGCCTACACAATTTTTTCCACCATAGCGGGCCGCAGAACGAAATAGTACGTCTACTGATGGACGGTGGCGACCAACTAGAGGTCCATCTTTTACTTCAACATAATAACGTGATCCACTACTTTTTAATAAAGTATGCTTATTACCCGGGGCAATTAGTGCCTGACCAACAACGACAGAGTCGTTATTTTCAGCCTCTTTAACTGTTACCCTGCATAGATTGTTTAAGCGTGCTGCAAATGCCTTGGTAAACTCTTCTGGCATGTGTTGGACAATGACAACCCCAGGGGCATCTTGGGGAAGAGCTTCTAAAAAAATGCGTAGTGCCTCAGTACCTCCAGTTGAGGCTCCAACCAAGATAATTTTCTGGGTTGTGTGTGACATGGCCCGGTTGGTACGTGATGGTGGAGGAAGAACAGCGTCTGCAGTTAGTTTTGGCGAGACTTTATTTGGCGTGTGAATAGCACTGTTACGCTTATATGATAGCTTTTTTACATTAGATAAAGCAGCGGCTTTAACTGCGTCGCAAATTCTAATACGTGACTCTTCCAAAAACTGTTTGGTTCCCATTTTTGGCTTGGTAATAATCTCAATTGCACCATATTCCATAGCCATTAGGGCAGTGTCAGAACCAGCGGTGGTAAGGGTGGAACACATTACTACCGGTATGGGGTGCTGAGTCATTATCTTTTGTAAAAATGTGATGCCGTCCATGCGGGGCATTTCTACATCCAATGTGATAACATCGGGAACCATTGTTTTCATTTTTGTTGCAGCTACAAATGGATCTTGGGCGTGTCCTATAACTTCAATTTCTGGGTCAGATTCTAATATTGATTTCAAGGTCTGCCTTACTACGGCGGAATCATCAACGATCAACACCTTAATCTTTTTTTTCTGATTCCCCATAACTCTACTAAAATCCTTACTCTATCTACTTTGTAAATCAATTGTTCGTTCATAATCCATTACAGGAAACTAGAGCTTATCAGGCGGCATCTTCCTGTACGGTGGTGGATAGTTCCTCGGCTGATAATATTTTGTCAACATTAAGAATCATAATAAAGTTTGCATCTTGTTTGCCTACACCAACCAGAAAGTCACTTGGTAATCGAGTGCCAAGTTTCGGTGGGAGATCTATCTGATCAGCTTCTAACTTTATTACCTCTTGTACTGAGTCAGCAATTGCTCCCATAATTGTGATACCATCTTCAATTGCAATTTCTAAAATGATAATACAAGTGTTAACAGTATTTTCACCTATTGGCATATGAAATTTTGCCCGTAAATCGACAACAGGTACCACGCTGCCCCGTAAATTAATTACCCCACGCATAAACGGTGGGGTGCGGGGAACTTTTGTGACTGATGTGAATTCCAGAACTTCACGGATTTTAGCAATATCAACAGCAAAAACTTCTCCATCAAGAAGAAATGTTAAAAATTGGGTTGAAGTTTCTATGCTTTGATTTTCCATAGCTCTTCTCCTTCTAACCTAGATTCGGCAGTTGTCGCCACGCACGCACCGCCAACTGCCGAATCTAGGTCTAACTTTCCTCAAACTCAACAAACCGCACCATTTTACCAAGGTCAATAATCAAGGCAACGGAGCCATCACCAAGTATTGTGGCTCCAGAGAACTCTTCGGAGTGTTGAAAATTTTTACCAAGACTTTTTATCACCGTTTGATGTTGACCAATAACATCATCCACCACAAATCCAACTCTACTATTATTTACTTCTGATATAATAACATGCTCAACATGTGGGTGCTCACCTTCAACTTCAAAGCG
>JADFYX010000179.1 GCA_015232795.1 Magnetococcales bacterium | reverse complement strand
AGGAAATATTTTACCCGAAGGGGCAGAACCAATAGCTCAGGCATATGCAGGGCATCAGTTTGGTCATTTTACAATGTTGGGAGATGGACGCGCCATAGTTTTAGGAGAACATTTAACACCGGACCTAAAACGGTTTGACATTCAGTTTAAAGGTTCTGGGCCCACGCCGTTTTCCCGTGGTGGTGATGGTCGCGCGGCATTAGGACCAATGCTAAGAGAGTATATTATCAGTGAAGCCATGCACGGCTTAAACATACCCACAACACGTAGTTTGGCAGTGGCAACAACTGGTGAAGAAGTATTACGAGAAATGGGTGATCTTGATGGAGCCATATTAACACGGGTTGCAGCAAGTCATTTGCGTGTGGGTACTTTTGAATATTTAGCCATGAGAGGTGATGTAGAAACCACCAAGATACTTATAAATTATGCTCTAAAACGCCATTATCCCAAAACAAATTCCAACACCTCTCCTGCTCTCACACTGCTAAAGGAGGTTATGGAGCGACAGTTGAATCTTGTTATCAACTGGCTGCGTGTAGGTTTTATCCATGGAGTTATGAATACGGATAATATGACCATATCTGGGGAAACAATTGATTATGGCCCTTGCGCTTTTATGGATATTTATAACAGCGACACGGTTTTTAGCTCAATTGACCATATGGGTCGCTATGCCTTTGGCAACCAACCCCATATTGTCAAATGGAACCTAACACGTTTTGCCGAAACTCTTTTACCTCTGTTAAATCCTGACAAAAAAATAGCAGTTGATATAGCTACTCAAGTTATAGAATCCTATGATGAACATCTCAAAACAAAATGGCATAGCATGATGAAGAAAAAACTTGGACTATTTGGGGAAGAGTTGGGTGATGAAAATCTTATTACTGAGCTACTCACTTTGATGGAACAAAACCAAGCCGATTATAGCAACACGTTTCGTTATTTGTTATTTGAAAAAGTACCTTCCCAAAGTATGTTTAATAAAGATAGTTTTAACATCTGGCTACAAAAATGGCAGGCACGTAGGGTTATTAATGGCAGATCTAGCAAAGATTCAGATAAATTGCTAAAAACCCACAATCCAGCAGTTATACCCCGTAATCACAAGGTGGAAGAGGCACTAGATGCCGCATGTAATAATGCTGATTTATCCCCCTTAAATAATCTGTTAGCGGTGGTAAAAAATCCTTATGAAACTCAACCAGAAAACTCACCTTATCAATCCGCCCCAGCAACAGGTGGGGATCAATATCAAACCTTCTGTGGAACTTGATACCTCTACAAACTATTACCATTAATAAAATAGTCTACAATTAATCCTGCTGGCAGCTCTACCTCGGCTATCATCACTTTGTCGTGGCCTGAGAGTTTTAACATATTTTCTATAAACACCAAACCGGGAAGAATTTTGTTGACTTTGGGAGTTGTGGCCTTAATAACTTGATACTCTTTATGTCCAAGTTCATTTAGATAATAAATTTTTTTAAGTAGATCTTTTTTCATTAAAAAATGGTTTACCACATCAAGCTTAGACCCACCATAGACAAAAGCTGCCATAGTGTTGCTAGCCAAGGCGATATAGATATCACTCTTTTTAGGTATTTTGTGAAGGTGTTCTTTTAAAAATTTATTAAAAGCACCTCTTCCCGCAGCAAAGTTTTTTGCATTGGCAAAATATTCTTCATAGGCTATGAGATAACCTGATTTTAGGGAGGCCGATACGATGTCTCCATCACCAATTTTATATGAGTATTGAAAACTGCGAGACCCCATATCGCTTACTAACTGGTTGGGAGCACCGTTGGTAACGGAAAGATAGCTTATATCCCCTTCTCTCTTTCCTTGGGCAACCTCAAATGTTATGCCGTTGGCGCGGATAAGTTCAGCTATTTCATCACGGTTTTTCGCACTGCGAATTGCACTGGTTCCAACCCCCAGAATAGTTGTTATACCTTGTTTGTGGCAAAATTCTCTAAATTCCCCTAAAACTTTTTTAATTTGCTCTATTTTCTCTTTGGATATGGCTCCATGGTGGTCTATCAACTCCTGACCCAAACCCATTGGCTCTTTTTTAAGAAGGTCGGTTTCAATATCAAAACCAATTTTACGTCCTATTACAAACTTAAAATTTTTACTGCCAAAATCTATAGCACAGATATCTTGAGAATGAATAACCTTTTGGGAAGTGTTCATATTTACCTTTTACAAACTTGGGATAGTGTTAAACATCTTGATTGTTACTCTTTTTTTGCGCTCTGCAACCACCCTGATTCTTGAACTACTTCATAATACTAAAATTAGCAGTTGTCACCCTACCGATACAATTTGGCTTAAAGATTGCGTTAATTTCTGTAAGTGTAACGTAATATTTAACTCAGGGAGAGTATCATGGAAAATATATATGAAAATTTCACATCATCTATATATGATAGTTATATCGAGCAAAGCCAAGCATTTAAGAGGTTTGAGATTGAACTGATTTATATTGCAAAAACTATATTTGGAAGAATCTGAACTGAGAGCTTGTAAAGGTAGTTGCCAGTTAAAACTGCCATATATTTAACTTTTACTTAAGAGATTTTGTTACTATTTTGCAAATTTAAGCAAAATTTTATTTGCACTTTGCTAACGCTGTTGTAAAAGCAACACGTCTTAAGCAATACTTATGTAACAACGGTCTCCACTGTAAATTCAGGTGGATTTTCGAGTACTTTTTTAACCGCACACTGCTCTGCTACCCTCACTAGAGTTGCATAATGCTTTTGCGGAAAAGATGGTGGAACGTTTATTTTAATACCGACCTTTCCTAAACGTTTTGCTTTGGGACCATCGGGGACGAATTCGTGTGATTGGGTTATGGAAATTCCAGTTGTGTCAATATCACGAGCCTGGCAAAACCCCAACACATAAATACCCGCACATGTGGCTAGGGAAGAGAGAAACAGTATATAGGGTGCAGGAGCACTACCATCTCCACCATCGGCAATAGGCTGGTCGGTTTGAATTGTGAAATCATTAAACTGGGCATCAACCTTTTTGCCGCCGGGGAAGGAAACATTTATATCAGGAAATTTTCTTGCCATTATCTTCTCTCCAAATGTTGAACATAGAAATATGTAAACACAGCAATAATACCTCGTAAAAATTCATTGTCTAGCATCATAATATTGTAAATATAAGTAAGTGGCTAAACATAACCAGCCAACTATATCTGGCTATATTCTTCGAGCACAGCACTCCCTTTGGGGGTGATGCGAATTGGAAAACCTGACTCCAGAAGACCTGATTCAATTAACGGAAAAATTACAGTTACATAAAAATCATCCATACCTACCGGATCAATACCTTCTTGGCTTTGTGCCTGCTTAAGTGCTGAGACCTCCATTTTATTTAGCTTTTCCATCTATATTCTCGTTGTCGTTTCAAACAATTCATTCAATTAATAATTTATTTATCGCATTTTTCACACTATTAACTTCCTCAATCATGCCTAATAAAATGCTACTATCCTTTGGTAATTTATCAGATTTTCCTATAATCTCCAATTGATATGCCATATCAGCAAGTTTTTCAGCACCAAATATTAAGGATGTGCCTTTTATTTTATGTGCCGCACGGGATAATTCTTTAGAATCTTCCATTTCTAACGCATCTGAGACTGCTTTCATGTTGTCAGGTAATTTTTTTAGAAAAAGTTTAAGAGAATAATCAAGTTTACCGCCAAACTCTTCTTTTAGTTTGTCTAAAGTTACCATGTTAATTGATAAATTTTCACTATTTTTTATAATGTTGGAATTGGACTTATTAGTACTGTATGCAGAATTAATAGTATCTTGTGCTGCCATCAAAGGTTGCTGATAGTCATATTTTGTTTTGATTTGGCTTATGGTCTCAAATAAGTGTGCTTTACGTATGGGTTTAGAGATATGCATATCACAACCAGCACCTAAAGCTTTTTCGATATCTTCCCGCATTGCATTTGCAGTAAGTGCAATAATCTTAGCTGGTTGGCATTTTTTTTTCTTTTCCCAAAGTCTGATCTGTTTAGTTGCCAGAAGACCATCTAATACGGGCATTTGCATATCCATTAACACTAAATCATAAGTATCAGATTTGAATAATTTGACAGCTTCTTCTCCATTGACAGCCTCAGTTATCTTGTGTGCTGTCTTTTTGAGGAAAAGTGCAATCACCATACGGTTGGCCTCATCATCATCAACCAATAAGATCTTAATGTTGTTACCTAAATTATATTGATAAGCTTCATCTCTCCTCTTAGATTTCCTTACGACCTCAACCAGCCTCGCATTTGAAACCGCCGTATCAGATTTGGGAAGTTGTATGGTAAAATCAAAGATACTCCCCTTGTTCTCTTGGCTTTGAACCTGAATTTTACCACCCATAGCTTCAATTAAATGACTACAAATTGAAAGACCTAGACCAGTGCCACCAAAGCGTTTTGAAGTAGAACCATCTGCTTGCTTGAAAGGGTCAAAAATCTTTTTTAAATACTTTTGCGGAATACCGATACCGGTATCAGATACTTTAAATTGAATATAATCATATTGCTGCTTGGTGACAGTGAGGATAACGTCTCCCTTAAAAGTAAATTTAATAGCATTGTCAATGAGGTTCAAAAGAACCTGACGCAAGCGTTGAGAATCGCCAACTACTATATGAGGGCAGTCTGGATAAAAATTGAATGTAAATTTTATGCCCTTATCAGAGGCTTTTTGGGTAAGGATCTGATGTGTTCCCTCAACCAAATCGTAGAGATTAAAAGATGCAGTTTCTATCTGTAATTGCCCAGCTTCTATCTTTGATAGGTCAAGAATGTCATTTATCAAGGCAAGCAAGCTATTTCCTGAATTTGTTAATATTTTAAGTATGTTTCTTTGTTCTTCACTTAAATCACTATCCCGCAACACCTCACCCATCCCCAGAATGGCATTCATGGGTGTTCTAATTTCATGGCTCATACTTGCAAGAAATTGGCTTTTTGCAGTGTTGGCTTTTTGTGCCAGATCAACCGCTTTATTAAGTTTATCAACCAGTTGCTGTCTTTCAATTATACCGGATAAAGTATTTGAAATAGTGTGCATAAACTCTTCTTCTTCTGGATTTCTGCTATGTCCTGACGGTAAGTACAAATTTAGGACACCAAGAATGTTGGACCCAGATGAAATTGGAACACAATAGTGAGCATGTGGTATTTTGTCTTTATCTTGTATTGAATGAAAATCTTCACCTGAATCAGCAAAGACAATTACTCCTGTTTCTAACGCCTGCCCACATAAACATTGCCCTGGGGATATACGCGCACAATTGTTAAGTATTGTATTAGAAATACCTCTGTGGGCCATAAGGAGCAATTCGCCACTA
>JADFYX010000178.1 GCA_015232795.1 Magnetococcales bacterium | reverse complement strand
GACTATCCACAAACAACTGAAACACCTTTTCCTGGAGTTTCCGATCGAAATAGATGAGCACGTTGCGGCAAACTACCAAATGCATTTCACCAAAAGCTCCATCGGTAGCAAGATTGTGGTGAGCAAAGACCATATTTTTCTTAAGTGTTTTTTTCATTACTGCGCCGTCATAATTGGAATAGTAGTAATCGGAAAAAGGATCTTTGCCACCAGCAGCCTGATAATTGCGACTATATTTACGCATTTGAGCAAGTGGAAAGATGCCATTTTGCGACTTATCCAAAGCAGTTTTATTAAAATCAGTGGCATAAAGTCGGCATTTTTCATAAAGACTTTCCTCGGTGAGAAGGATAGCCATAGAATAGACCTCTTCACCTGTCGCACACCCAGCATGCCAAATTTTGATATGGTCATGATGGGCCAAAACAGGCAGGACACTGTCCCTAAGTGCAGAGTAGAAGAGTGGGTCACGAAACATCTCGGTCACATTGATTGAGAGGTCTCGAATCAGGTCGTCTGCTACCGATTCATCATGTAAAACACGATTCTGCAACTCAGAGACTGAAGCAAGCCCCTCACACTTGACTCTTCTTAGCACCCGCCGACAAGCCGAATCACGGGAATAATGGCGGAAGTCATAGCCATAACGCTGATGCAGAGCCGCAAACAGCATATCGACCTCCAACATTTCTAAATCACCACTGTTCATTGATATAACCAAACTCGCATCATTGATATAAGTTTATCGGTATTTACGGGTTTTGTCATATAGTCATTGGTTCCCGCCTCAATACAGAGAGCGCGATCCCCTTTCATGGCCTTGGCTGTGAGTGCAATAATGGGCAGGTCAGCATAACGTTCCTGTTCACGGATTTTTCTGGTCGCCTCATAGCCATCCATCCCCGGCATCATGATATCCATCAACACAATAGCCACATCGGGATTGGCATCAAGAACCTTAAGAGCCTTTAAACCGTCATGAGCGGTTAATACTACCATTTCCTTATCTTGAAGAACTGCAGAGAGAGAGAAGACATTGCGCATATCGTCATCAACAACCAGGACTTTACGGCCTTTAAATAATGCTTCAGAATCGTGCAGCATGCTAATCGTGCGTCTTTGAGCCTCTGGTAGTTTCATTTCCACGCGATGTAGAAACAGGGCAGTGTCATCCAACAACCGCTCTGGTGAGCGGGCATCCTTTATAATAATACTCTGGGCGTATTGCTCTAAAATAGCACGCTCCTTGGGTTCCAACTCTTTGCCTGTATAAACGACAATTGGCAAATTATGCAATTTATCTTGGGTTCGCAGGGTCTCCAATAGTTCTAAACCACTCATATCCGGTAGTCCCAGATCCAGCACTATGCAGTCGAATTTTTCTTCGGCGAGCAGCTTTTTAGCTTGGGCACCAGATTGAGCCGAAATGGTCTCCACATCACCATTACCAATCAGTTCACGCACACTATCTAATTGAATGGGATCGTCCTCCACCAACAACAGACGCTTAACTGGTCGGTCAATAATATTTTCTATTTTAGCAAAAGCCTGCTCTATGCCATCCATACTGACAGGCTTGGTAAGAAAACCAACAGCACCGTTTTTCATAGCTTCCAGAGAGCTATCATTGGCTGACATGAAGTGGACTGGTATATGCCGGGTCTTAGGATTGTCCTTGAGAAGTTCCATCACCTTCCAACCATTCATTCCTGGCAAACCGATATCCAAAATAATGCCGGAAGGTTGGTAAAAATCAGCAAAGTGCAGTCCTGACTCACCGTCATCAGCTACCAGTACACTGAACCCTCTCTCTCGGGCAATTTCGACAATTATAGCTGAAAATCTACTGTCATCCTCAATGATCAGGATAGAACGGTCTCCAGGTTTCACTCCAAGACGGTCATCTGGTATTAAAGAGTTTTTGGCAGAGGTAGGTATAGTTGGAACTAACGTACCTGTTGTAGGTGTTGATTTCCCTACGCTACCTTTTCCTCTATCTGCCTCTTTGGGTTTGTCAATTGTTGCTGCAAATGGCTGAACAACAGACTCAACTTGCATGTGGGGCGGTTTTCTTATAACGGAAGAGACAGTCACCCCCTGATCTGGTAACGATATTGACAACTGTCTGGGTATGATCAAGGTGAAAATACTGCCTTTCTCCAACTCACTTTCAACATGAATTTCACCACCCAACAGTCTTGTTAACTCCCTGGAGATGGAGAGTCCCAAACCCGTACCACCATATTTTCGACTGGTGGAACCGTCAGCTTGCTGAAATGCCTCAAAAATACTCTTAAATTTGTCATTGGGTATACCGATTCCACAATCGATAATGGCAAAGGCGAGGGCTGCGTTCGGACTCAATCCAGGGGTTTGCAACGGCATATTGTCAGCTACTGGCCCGATGCGTAGGGTAACCTGCCCTTCATTGGTAAATTTAATGGCATTAGAGAGCAGGTTTTTTATCACCTGACCCAGCTTCTGCCCATCAGTGCGCCACATATCAGGAGCTTGTGCGGACTCAATTGTAAAACCGATCCCCTTATTTGTTGCCATGGGAGCAAATTTTCGCTCTATTCCAGCAATAAAATCTGTAAGATGAATCGGCTCAATATGAACCTCCATCTTTCCTGACTCTATTTTAGACAGATCAAGAATATCATTGATAAGTGTCAACAAGTCTCTACCAGAATCATGGATGGTACGGGAATATTCTGTCTGTTTTTCAGTTAGGTTGCCATTTTTGTTATCAGCCAACATCTTGGAGAGAATTAGCATACTGTTGAGGGGTGTACGCAACTCATGGGACATATTGGCTAAAAACTCTGACTTGTATTTGCTGGATATAGCTAGATCATCGGCCTTACGTTCCAACTCCAGTTTAGTATTTTCCAAATCGTCGTTCTTGCTTTCTAACAATCCCCGAGAATTTTTTAAATCATCGGCCTTTTCTTGCAACTCCTCATTGGCCACTCGCAACTCTTCCTGCTGAGTCTGGAGTTTTTCGTTACTCTCTTCCAGTTCAACCTGACTCCGTTTCAATTCATGTGCTTGGCTCTCCAGCAGATCATTGTTATCCCTTAACTCCTCTTCCCGCACTCGCAACTCCTCAGTTTGGCTCTGAAGCTTTGCATTACTATTTTCAAGTTCGATCTGACTCCGTTTTAAATCCTCAGCTTGACTCTTCAACAATTCATTATTGATCCGCATCTTCTCTTCACCAGCCTTGAGTTTTTCTGCCTGGCTTTGGGTCTGTTGCAGAAGTTCCTGGGTTTTATCCCTTGATAGAGCAGTTTGAATTGTCGTGGCGATTGCACCCGAAACCATTTCTAGGAGACGTTCATGGAGATCATTAAAATTGGCGTTGGTTCCAAATTCAAGTAAGGCGACCACCTCATCATTCCAAATAATCGGGGTGACCAAGATCACATTGGGTTTCATATTGCCTAGACCTGAGCCTATGCGCAGATAGTCATCTGACAGATTGGAGATGAGGATAACCTCTTTTTCCAATGCTGCCTGCCCCACCATACCTTCACCAAAAGCAAATTCGTTTTGAAAACCTTTACGAACCTGAAAGGCATAACTACCCATTAACTTGATTTTCTTACCATCGACAATGTAAAAAGCACCTATCTGAGCTTTTAAATAACCACAAAGAAAACCAATGATTGTTTTGGATAAATCTGCCAAAGCCATATCACCTTGCATCTTATTATTAAGGCTTGCAGCCCCTTCCCGCAGCCAATTGTTGGTTGTTGTTGTGTTATTCGATATTTTAAGTTTTTCAATCATCTCGTTAAAACCACGAGCAAGGTCAGCAAACTCATGTCGCCCAGAAACTTCAAGTGTTTGATTTAACTCCCCTTCACCAACCTTGATGAGAGCAGTGGAAATCTTGGCGATGGGACGAAGAATTCTTCGGGTCATCAGAATGGTAACTATGAGCGTGCCAATGGTCAGAAGAAAAGTTAGAATCTTGGCATAGAGAAACAATTGGCCCGATTCATTTTCAAGTGCAATTATTTCGGATTTAGTTCTTTCGTCGAGGCGTTGGAAGAACTGGTCGATGGGACGCATGATGCTGGCTTTATAGTCATGATACTGTTGGTCGTACATGATCCGCCGGGCCATAACCAAATCGGGCTTGTCTTTTTTTGAAAAAGTGCCAGAACCGTCATCATAGAGACCTTTGACAGCATTCATGGCAATGGTTTCTGTTTCAACTAACCCATTTGAATTATTTTGGGCCTGGGCCAGCAGGCCAAACTCCGCTTTGGTAAAGCCCAGTTCTCGCATCAGCGACTTTAAGGATTTGGCTTGCCCATTTTTGCGTGGCTTATCGCCATACTTCAGCACTAGATCCCAATAGATACGCTCATAGTTTTTAGGTCGGGGTTTTTCGCCGTTACGAATAGCTAGAACATCCCAATACATTTTTTCATACTTGGCATCTTGGGTCACCACATAGGTCCGGGCCAAACGGGTAAGATCATCGGAACTTTGCCGAAGTTCTTCCGCACGAGAATAGGAAAGGTAGCGTTTGTTGTGGGCAGCATCTAGTTCGCTTTGGTTTTCAACGATCAAAAGAATCAAGCTGGTCAATACGAGAACTCCAACTGATATCCCACCAAAGGCAAATATTAGCATTCGTTTTATGGTCATGACTTTTCCTACGCGTAATATCTTTGTTTAACCTGAATTAGTAACTGGTCACTCGATAGCTGTGTCAATATGGAGAGTAACTTTGCCTTTTTCTCTTCTATTTCTGTCAGAATATTTTTGCTCACAATGGCTTTTTTTTGCTCTTAAGAAGTCATGAAAAGTTAGGCATGTTGTTTCATTCATTTTTATTGATGTTATTTTCAACCATCATCAAAGACTTCTCTTCCTTCAACATCTGTGTACACTTATCTGCTGGCTGCGGACGACTGAAAAAGTACCCTTGAATTTCGTTGCAAGTCTCTTTTTTAAGGAATTCCAACTGTTCTAAAGTTTCAACTCCTTCAGCAATAACAGTCAAGGAGAGCTTGCCAGCCATAGAGATGATTGCAGAGACAATGGCTGCATCATCGGAATCCGCACTCAAGTCACTAATAAATGATTTGTCGATCTTGAGGGTTTGGATAGGGAACTGTTTTAACGAACTCAAAGAGGAGTAGCCAGTTCCAAAATCATCCACAGAAACTTGAACGCCCATCACTCTTAATGCTTGCAAAATTTTAAGGCCGATATCGATATTTCCCATCACCGTACTTTCTGTAATTTCAAGTTCAAGATTTTCAGCAGCCATGTCTGCTTTCAACAGAGCTTGTTGAACAGCTTCGAGCAGATTATCTTTTTCACTAAAATGTTTTGCAGAAATATTCACGCTCATTATAATGTGGCGAAACCCGGCATCCATCCATTTCTTA
>JADFYX010000177.1 GCA_015232795.1 Magnetococcales bacterium | reverse complement strand
TTGCCGCATTGGGAGCAGTTAGCGTTAAGCTGGTAGAGCTTGGCATACCCATAGCCTTGGCTTGGGGTGACTCTTTAACCACCCCCATAGGGTCAACCTTCAGCCAAACTTTGTATAGCTCTTTGGCAGTTGGTGACACTATAGACCAAGCCCTTGCTAAATCCCGTCGCACAATTTTAAAAGAGTGCGAACAGACAGGTTATCCTGGCTGGATTTTACCAATGTTGTTTGCCACTACCAATCAATGCCGTATTTTTAACAACTCTCCGCAGGCTCCAAAGGTTCGCCCAATGCCAATGGTCCACACTTTACCACCCCTACCCGGTCTTGCTTTAGGACCAATTATCAACCATCGCCTCCAGCGTCGCCCTTTGCAACGTCTGCTGCCACAGCTATTGGATGGTAGTCTGCAAACACTTTTGCTGACTGGGCCCAAAGGTAGTGGCAAGTCAACCCTTGCTTCTCATCTTGCCCAAAATCTTGAGCGCACAGGTTTTACCCCTGTTGCCGTATCAGGAACAGCCCAAACCCCTATTACAACTGCAAGGGTTTTAGCTACGTTTGAGAAAGCCATGCTCCAGGCACACATGCAAGATGAGCGGGAAATTTTAATTAATCCAAGAATTTCCATAGAAGACCGTTTAGGCTTTGTGGCTGCGGTAATGAACAGACGCAGCCAGTTTGTTTTGATTTTGGACGGTTTACAGTGGAGCCTTGATCCTAAAAGCAGCCGTTTTATTGACCCTACCATGGCCCCATTCTTTTTTTATATGTTAGACCAGCTAAACGGTAAATCACGTTTTATCGCCACAAGTAGGGTTACCCCTATCTCTGGAGGTCCGGCACCCTTACCTGCTACCTGTCGGGAAGAGAAACTTGCGGCAGTCGACTTTTCCACCACCCAGCATCAAGGTTTGGATGAAAAAAGTCAGGAAGGCTTAATGCGTGGCTCTCTTTACACCATGCCCGTTCCTGTTGCTGGTATTGCTGCTATTATTGGGGCTGGTGAAGAAGAGACTAAAAAACTATTGGCTTTTTGGCAGAGAGAAGATTTAGCCTATCAAGATGATCAAGACATAACTGAGGTTTGGCATATAATACGCCCACTGCCTGACAATCTTCCACAACTGGACGATAAAACCTTAAAAACAGCCCACAAAGCTGCCGGTGAATATCTGCTAACCCTGCTACAATCACAAAAAATTGCCCCACTGCAACACTCTTGGCTTGATATCGCAACCCAGACAGTTGACCATTTTTTAGCAGCCGATTGTTATAAAAAAGCAGTTGATATGGTGGAACCCATAAACGCTTTTTTAGAACAGATGGGGTTTTCATGGCATATGGAGCAGCTAAACCACAAGCTACTTGCCAAACAACAACACCCCCAACCTCTCTATAGAGTTGCCGTTGCCCAACTACAGCAAAATCTGGCAAATGAGGCCAAGACAACCTTGGATGCAGTTATTGCCATGACCCAAGGCAAAAATGTAAAAGAGGAGGCTCTCGCCCTTTTTGATTTAGCAACCTTGGAGTTGCAACTGGGTGGCACCATACAAAACGCCAACAATAAACTGGAAGCAGCACTTAAGATCAACAGGGCCAACCAGGAACATAAAGGGATTGTGGCATGTTTGATACAGCAAGGGATGCTTTTTGCTCAGGAAGGGGATGGCAAAAAAGCTATTGTACCACTAGATGAAGCGTTAGAAATTCAACGGCAACACGGAACAACTGAAGAAATTGCCCTCCTGTTACCGTGGGTTGGTGATATCCATTTTCGCCACGGCGACAAAAACCGAGCTAGAACTCTTTTTACCGAGGCTATACCACTTTTAAAAGAGATTAAAGACCAAACCAGAGAGGCTCAGATGCTCCATCAACTGGCAACCATGGATCTTAATGAAGGAAACCATAAAGAGGCTATAAAAGGTTTTATGCTCTCTTTGGATATTAAAAGAGCGATAGATGATAAAAAAGGCTGTGCAGCAACATTCTTTCAGTTGGGACGCTTGGCAAAAGATGCCGGACATCAAGACTCATGTATGCGCTTTATCGGTTTGTGCCATCTGATAGACAAAGAAATTGGCAACCCCGATGCTGAACATGAGCGCAAAATATTTGATGAGATTATTGATACAGTTGGTCTGGATCAAGATATCGCAGAGGATATTCTAACTGATATTTGGAGCGATTATAAACTTGATAGCGGTGATGGTTTAATCAAAAAAACCTTTAGCAAACTAATTAATTAACTAGGAAGAGACTCATATGAAACGGGGAAATGTTCTGATTGCCCAAGGTGGAGGACCAACAGCGGTTATCAACCAATCTTTGGTGGGAGCAGTACTTGAGGCGAGAAAATTTCCTCAAGTAGATCGGGTCTACGGAGCCTTACATGGGGTCGCAGGTGTGGTAAATGAAGATTTTCTTGATCTAACCCAAGAGACCACCCACAATTTAGAGCTAGTAGCAGCTTCCCCTGGCTCTGCCTTGGGTTCCCCGCGGGAAAAACCTGATAAGGCCTATTGTGAAGAAATTATAAAGGTGCTTATTGCCCACAATATCCGTTATTTTTTTTATATTGGCGGTAACGACTCTTCAGACACCCTGCGTATTGTCCAAGAGTTTGCCAAAAAAAAGAGCTATGAACTAATATCGATCCACATTCCCAAGACCATTGATAATGATCTGGTCATCAACGATCACACCCCAGGCTATCCATCCGCTGCTAAATTTGTCGCCTCTGCTTTTGCCGGGGTAAACTTAGACAACCGGGCACTGCCGGGTATATATGTTGGTATAGTCATGGGTCGTCATGCAGGATTTTTAACCGCTGCATCGGCTTTAGGACGAAAAAATCGTGATGACGGCCCCCACCTTATCTATCTGCCAGAACGAGATTTTAAAATTTCCCAATTTCTAACGGATGTTAAGAGTGTATACGAGCGTTTGGGACGTTGTGTTATTGCGGTATCAGAAGGTATACACGACAGCAAAGGCAACCTTATTGTAGCTAAACTTAACAAAGAATTAGAACGCGACGCTCACGGTAATGTGCAGCTATCTGGTATGGGGGCTTTAGCCGATCTACTTACAGAAAAAATCAAGACCAATTTGGGGATAAAAAGGGTTAGAGGAGATACCTTTGGCTATCTGCAACGCTCATTTTTGGGGGTGGTGTCCGAGGTAGACCAACGAGAAGCGCGTGAAGTGGGAGAAAAAGCCTGTCAATTTGCATTATGGAATGGTGCTAGTGGCTCCATCACCATACATAGAAGTGGTGATTATTCTGTAGAATACCGCTTAGACCCGTTGGTGGCAGTTGCTGGCAAAACCAAAACCATGGCAGATGAATATATCAGCGAAAACGGAACCGATATCACCAACGAATTTAGAATGTATTTAAAACCATTGCTGGGCAGCAACATGCCGGAAGCTTTCTGTTTAAGAGCACCATTTGTGAAGAAAATACTGGGAAAATAAGTTGATTTTAGTAACGGTAGTTGGTGGTGCGTGCCACCAACTACCGAAGATAGGTTCATAGTTTAGCTTTATACGCCTTGGTTATTTCACTGATCTCGGCGACAAAGGGACCGCTAAGGGAAAAAAATGCGGACAGACCTTCGATATCATTACGGGCCTGAGTAAATGAGTTATATTCGTTAAGATAGACAAAATAATAAACATTGCCTCTTAAGGTTTTAGATCTGATGTAGAAGATCCGGTTGTCTGAACCATGGGCAGCAAAAACCTCTTTTAGCCACTCAATTTTACTGGAAGAGGCCATCATAAGCTGGATTGTATAGAGTTTTTTCTCACTCTTTTCCAACCACTCTTGGGTACTTTTTATCCGTTGGTTTAAAAAAACCCACAGTTGCGGATCTTCCATTATTTTATTGGGAACAACAACACTGTCCTGGCTCTGGGAGACGGCTTCTTGTGTAGTGGTGTTTGTCTGGACTGTTGGGATTGGCTTATTCTGGATATCAACAGTTTTGAGGGGTTCAATTTTTTTGTTAGTATCAGCAGATGAGCGCATTTTAACAGAACTTGCTGGTGGTGCTACTTTTGCTGGTGATGGTTTGGGTGCTGTAGCCTGACTAACCTCTTGCAGCTTTTTAAAACTGTTTGCAAAAATGGATGGTATATCATCTTTGCTGGCTAACTGATAACCTATCCAACCGGCAATGGGTATAGCCACCACCAAAAGCAAGGCTAACTTCATAACCATGTTATGCCAGTTTCTTATAGGTACAAACGAGCTCTCCGCTGCTGCTTTTTCAACATGTTTAGCAGATACAGAATCTTTTTTTTCTATAAACGCTGCTAAAAGAGATTTATCTGCCAACAGGTTGATACGACGTGATAGTCCGTTGGAGAGCTTGCGGATTTTTTTCATGGCTCCAGTTGAAAACGGATTGGGGCCTCTATACCCTGCTCCCCGCAGACGTAACAATAAATATTCTTGCACCTCATCTTGGGCAAAAGGGGAGAGATAAAATTGGTATGAAATCCGTTCTCGCAACTGGCGGATACTGGGCACCGAGAGATTGACATCAAGTTCTGGTTGACCAAAAAGCACCAACTGCAATAGTTTGCTATGCCTTGTCTCTAAATTACTCAACAGACGGATCTCTTCTAAAGTGGCCAAGGGCATACCTTGGGCCTCTTCAATCAACACCACCACCTGCTTGTTTTCGCTATGTCTTTGCAATAGATACTCTTGCAAAAGCTGCATTACAGTCAGCTTATCTGTAGATGCTGAATGGGGAATTCGCAGATCAACGGCAATTGCGTGAAAAATATTTTCCGGGGTTAGGCTGGGGTTTGCTAAAAATACGGTTTCAACATTGTCTGCCAGGCGGGTTTCCAACATTCTACAGATAGTGGTCTTACCACTGCCAACCTCACCCACCACCTTGAGAATCCCCTCACCTTGGGATATGGCATACTCCAACGCCTCTAAAATCGCGCCTCTTTTGCCACCAGTAAAAAATATTCTGGTATCAGGAGTGTTGCGAAAAGGGTTGTGGTTAAGTCCGAAATGTTCGTAATACATAGTAATATCAACTATCTCAAACAGCTTGGTTGCAATATAATTAAGTGCCTAATTTGGCAGTTATCTTAATTTATTTATAACATATTTTCAGGAACTTCTTTAAAAATATTGCAATAATTATACCGCACAGATTCATCAGCAAGTTTACAGTTACAAAACCATGCCTTTGCACAAGAATCTACATTTTGTTATAGTGGTAGGTTATCAGGAGGATGGTTGATGGAGTGGTTGCAAGCGGTTTTATTAGGACTTATTCAAGGCATTACAGAGTTTCTCCCCATTAGCTCTTCCGGTCATTTGATCCTCATGCCCTATATATTTGGCTGGCAGGATCAAGGTTTGATCTTTGACGTTGCTGTCAATACCGGAACCCTAATGGCAGTAATCATCTATTTTCGCC
>JADFYX010000176.1 GCA_015232795.1 Magnetococcales bacterium | reverse complement strand
TTTTATATCTTTGGGAATCTCTTTGAGTGATGGGTAGCTCTGCTCACCTAATATTTTTACACCACCTGGGCGAACTGGAATAATCCGATATCCTACCTGTTGCATATAAGAGGCAACTCTAAATGAGGCGCGGTCAGGTTTTGGTGAAAGCCCAACTACAGCTATGGTTTTGCTCTCCTTTAATAGGGAGATTATGTCCTTTTCGTTAGTTTGATCCATTTTGCATTCCTTAATTGCAGTTTTGTCTGCCGGACTCCATTGTACCGATTGTCCAAAAAATTCTGTCGGCTCCTGTTGGGGTGTGGATTAAGCTAAAACGACAAGAGACGCAGAGGCTGTTTCCCTCACCTGTGCGAAGGGGTAAGTTGATGCCTTCAATGGTTCCACAGCTTAAAAGAAGGGTGCTAATGGCATCCCAAACAGGTTGGTCAACAGCTAGGGGTGCAACTGATTGTCCTATCCATTTTTCCTGGTCTAGCTCAAGTGCTTTAGCCCCTTTTTCATTCATGGCTAGTATTTTATGATCATCATCAGGGTTAAACCAAATTGCCGGTTCGTTAATATCTTCTGGGTTTAACACTGCTTGATGAGAGCGGGCTGAATCTGCCACCTGGCGGAGAAGATCGGTCTGGGTTAAAAGGCCGATAACCTGACCTTTTTGATTAACCACAGGCATACGACGGTGTTTGGTCAAGACAAAAAGATCACGGGCTTGCAACAGGTCTGCCTGTTGGGAGATGGTGGTGGGGTTTTTAGATGCCATATCATTGGCTAACAGGTTTGGGTGCCAATTGGGGTCTACCCGGTAACGAAGCATGTCCCCTTCAGTAATCATGCCTAAATAGTTTTCATCTTCCATAACCAATACACAACCCCGATGCCATGAGGTCATGCGTTTAGCAACTTCCATATATGGCATATCTGGGGGTACAGCAGGAGGAGCAGAGACCACCATATCATCTACCAGATAGTGGGCCATGAGATTGGAACGGGGTAGGGCAGCAAGAATCTGTTTTTCGGTGATACCTCCTGAGAGTATCTCATCTTCGTTTAATACTGGAAAACGACGAAAACGACGTTGGTAGTATATTTTTAGCAGATCTTGACAGTCTGTATCTTCATGGACGGTTTGGGGTGGAGAGCTGGGTAGATCTCTTATTTTAACCAGTTTAGGGTCGTGTCCGGAAGCAATCCATTTAATAAAATCATAATCTGTCACCAGACCAGTTAAGGTCATATTATCCAAAATTATGGCAAATCCCGGTGCTTGACTAACCATGCGCTGCCCTGCCTCAAGCAGAGTCGTGTCCAGGGAGAGGGTGGCGATATTGGGGAACATACAGTCACGGACTAAGCTCATTATTTTATACCTTGTTCTTGTCGATGGTGGCTTCCTGGATTAAATCAGCTACAATACTCAAATAAGGTAGCTGTTTGTCCCATGTTTTTTGACCTTAACACCATAATATCTTAATATCTAGCCTGGATATTTGATGAATTGTTGTCATTATCTCATATAAAATGTGGTTCATAAATAAATTTATCGTGGGTGTTGTATGTTTGTTGTTAAACTATGCTCAAGAAAAATTCTTTTATGGTCTGTAAGTTAGGGGATGTTTTTAATAATTTATAATATTTCCATGTGATATTAATAATAATTAAACCTGGATTTTCGTGGTTAAAAGTGTCTGCTTTTAACTGTTAGATATAGGTTAAAGAGGCTTCATGTTAGCTAAAGCAAGAGAGACACTACGTTTAGAGGCCATGGCCATTGAACGGCTGGCTGAACGGTTGGATTCATCTTTTGAAGATGCGGTAAGATTGATGTTATCCTGCAAAGGCCGGGTTGTGGTTACAGGAATGGGTAAATCTGGTCTGGTTGGGCATAAAATAGCTGCAACATTGGCTAGTACTGGTACCCCGGCATTTTTTCTTCACCCAGCCGAAGGGAGCCATGGAGACCTCGGCATGGTTGTCTCTCGTGATGTGATGATAGCACTATCCAACAGTGGTGAGACCAGTGAGGTGATATCTCTTCTGCCGTTTATCAAACGCATGGATGTACCATTGATTGCCATGGTAGGTGAACCGGAATCAACCTTGGGTAAGATGAGTGATGTTATTCTTGATGTCTCAGTTGAACGAGAGGCATGCCCCATGGGGTTGGCTCCTACCTGTTCAACAACGGTTGCTTTGGCCATGGGAGATGCTTTGGCAGTAGCTCTATTGGAAGAGCGGGGTTTTGGCCCGGAACAGTTTGCCTTTTTCCATCCAGGTGGTGCACTTGGTAGAAGGCTGTTGCTAAAGGTTTATGACCAGATGCACACTGGGGATAAAATACCTCTGGTGAAAGAGGATGATCTGGTTAAAGATGCAATGGTTGTTATGACTGAGAAAAAGTTTGGCATGACTGGAGTACTGGATTTAAAAGGCAACCTAATTGGTATTTTGACTGATGGAGATCTGAGACGAAGTTTGGTGGGTGCTAGGGGGCTGCTCTATTTGCAAGTTAACGAGATTATGACTCGCAACCCCAAAACCATCCGTGATGATGCTCTGGCAGTGGAGGCGGTTAAACTTATGGAAAAGTCTAAAATTACTTCACTATTTGTAATTGGTAAGAATAAAGAGTTGCTTGGTCTTATCCATCTCCATGATCTTTTAGAAGCGGGGTTGATGTGAGCACTCCCCAGATACAAGCCAGTAAAATCAAGATGGTGGCATTGGATGTTGATGGCGTATTGACTGATGGTGGAATTTTTTTTGATAATGAGGGCATAGAGACTAAACGTTTTTCCGTGCGAGATGGTTTGGGAATACGGTTGCTACTTGATTCTGGTATTAAGGTGGGTTTAATTACAGCTAGAAAATCTGCGGTAGTTCAAAAGCGAGCCCAGGAACTCTCACTCTCTTTTGTCCATCAGGGTGTGAAAAATAAATGGCCTTGCCTGAAGGCAGAGCTGGATAAGGAGCAGATCACCCCGTTACATTGTGCTTTTATGGGAGATGATCTCCTTGATTTAGCAATTTTAACAAAAGTCGGTTTGGCTACTGCACCAGAGGATGCCGCCCAAGAGGTGTTGGAGCGGGTAGATTGGGTGGCAGCTAAACCAGGGGGTAGAGGAGCTGTTAGGGATTTGGCAGAGATGATATTAAAATCTCAGGGTAACTGGGCCGAGATAGTCTCGCGGTTAGCAGGTTAAGTGAGTTACACTGTTAAACAGCGTATGGCCCACTCTATGGGGTGGAGCCAACTCCGTCGTTCAGAGTTGGTTAAAAGATCAAGTTTAAGTGCTTGGATCACCTCTTTGAAGTTTTTTTTTCTAGCCATTGCAGCTATAATGGTAGCAGTCATTATATGGTATCTTCGCATACCTGTCGGGCTAGGTGTAGACCCAGAAACCAGCACTGCTCAACAGTCAGACAGTGCTCCTGTTAATCTAGCCACCAAGATCCATCTTGAGCAGTTTGACGGTTATCGGACCCAATGGACCCTAGATGGGGTCAGTGCCAGATGGGAAACTGAAAGGGTGGTTATAGTCGAGACCCCATCTCTTGTTGTATTTCGCGAGAGTGGGGAAAAAATCAAAATAACTGCAAAACGTGGCACTGTGGATAAAAATAGCCGTACCATGAATTTTCATGGTGTAGTACGAGCACAAGGTGATGGTCAATTTGGTTTGTTAACTACTGAGTGGTTGCAGTTTAACCCTAACAAAGGAATACTATTTACAGATCAACGGTTCTATTTAGAGAATAAAACTGCCCAACTTAAGGGAGTTGGGTTGACTCTATTTCAAAAGATAGGAAAATTTCATGTTCACAAAAATGTGGAAATGAAATTTCTCAGTGGCGTCCCTACACTACCTGCCAAGTGGGGTTCTTGATGACAGAAGTAGCAAAAATTTATTTGTGGCATAAAACCATTAATTGGTTTGTGGTTCTAGGGTTGCTGGTATTTAGCCTACCTACAGGAACTTTGGCCCAAGAGATTACAAATGGCCTTGTAATAACTGCTGATCGTTTGGAGATGGACGAAAAAAGGGCAACGGCTACTTTTAGTGGTGCTGTTATTGCCCATGAGGGTGAGATGGTTCTTTATGCTGATCGCATGGAGGTCAACTATTATAAAAAGGATAAGGCTAGTAAAGTCTCTGATGGTGGTGTTGAGCAGGTGATGGCTTTTGGAAATGTTATTCTTGAGCAGTCTGCAAATAAGGGTAGTGCTGATAAAGCGGAATATATTGTTGGTCAGCGGAAGTTAACTTTAATTGGCGAAAGCAAGATAGCCTCGATTGTTCATTCTGGAGACAAACTATCTGGTAAACGTATTCTGCTAATTATAGGACGTGATGGTAGTATTGATAAGGTATCTGTACTTGGTGGTGGTAACAAGCGAGTTTCTGCCAGTATTATGCCGTCAAACTCCAAGCAAAAAGTAGAAAAGATAAAAAAACAGACAGATAAAAAAGTCAGCGTACAAAAATCTTCTCAACCCGCAGTCGATGGTGGTAGAAAATCTGTACAGCTACCTGTTGCTACTGATCCAGAATTAAAAGCTAAAAACCGCGTATCTAAATCACTGCCCCAACTAAAGCAGCTTTATGATGGATCAAGCCCTGACTCCCCATCTGACCGTAACACCCCTTTGACACCACCAAAGTTGAGGGTTGATTGATGGTTGACGAAAGACGAAAAGAGCAACGCGAGGGCGAAGACAGGCGAAAAGAGAAGAGAGTTACCGGTCTTAAGGCTGTAGGTTTAGCTAAGGGTTATGGAGGCCGTGCTGTTGTTACCAAAGTTGACATCTCCTTAAATATGGGGGAGGTGGTTGGTCTCCTTGGACCTAACGGAGCAGGAAAGACCACTACTTTTTATATGTTTGTTGGTCTTGTGGCTCCAGACCAAGGTACGATTTGGCTTGATGGTAGGGAAATAACCGAAGACCCTATGTATCTTCGTGCCAGATCCGGGATCTCCTATCTGCCCCAAGAGCCATCTGTATTTCGCAAGATGACGGTTTATGATAATATATTAGCAATATTAGAGACATTACCCTATACCCGTGGTGAACGTCTGGAACGTTTGGAACAGCTTTTAGAAGATTTACGTATCTCCCATATTTCACGATCATACGGTTATGCACTCTCAGGAGGAGAGCGTCGCAGGGTGGAGGTAGCACGTGCTTTAGCCATTCAGCCGAGGTTTATATTACTAGATGAACCCTTTGCTGGTGTTGATCCATTGGCAGTGGAAGATATTCAGTCTATTATACGTCATCTCAAAGAACGTAACATTGGTGTATTAATAACTGACCATAATGTACGTGAAACCTTGGGAATTTGTGACAGAGCCTATATATTATCGGAAGGTAGAGTTCTTGCTCATGGAAATCCTGATGAAGTGGTAGCAGATGACTTGGTTCGGCAGATGTATCTTGGCCAAGAGTTTGAACTATAACATTGCCTTTTATGTTTGGTA
>JADFYX010000175.1 GCA_015232795.1 Magnetococcales bacterium | reverse complement strand
TTACATTTTTTTACAACTTACTACTGCAATTGATTAAATACTCAACGCATTATAGTGCCTCAATGAAAAAACTGCTGATAAATATCATTATCATTTCATCTTTTCTGGCAAATGCCCACGCCAATTCAAATAAACCTGATTTCCATTCTGAGGAAGTCAGCAAACTTGACACTTTCACCTTGCAGCTCAAATGGTATCATCAATTTCAGTTTGCAGGTTACTATGCTGCAAAGGAAAAGGGATATTTTAAAGAGGCTGGCCTCAATGTTATCCTAAAAGAAAAACAATCAGACAAAGATGTTATTAAGCAGGTGCTTTCAGGAGAAGCCCAGTACGGTGTTAGCGGCAGCAACCTTGTACTCAACCGTATAAAGGGAGACCCTGTCGTAGTTTTGGCAGCTTTATTCCAACATAACCCTGTTGTTGTTATTTCAACAAGTGAGTCAGGAATAGCAACCCCTCAGGACCTAGTTGGCAAAAAACTAATGTGGTCTAAATCTGTTGAAGAGTCTATTCCGGCAATGCTTCTTTACGAAGGAATATCCTTTGAAGATATAAAGATTCTCAAACCTTCATGGAAATTTGAAGATTTGATTAATGGTAAGACCGATGCAATTGCAACCTATATCACCAACCAACCCTTTTTCCTTAAGGAAAGAGATGTTGCGCTTAATGTTATGTATCCACATAAATATGGAGCACATTTTTACGGGGATGTAGTTTTTACTACAGAAAAAGAAATTAAAAATAACCCTAAAAGGGTTGAGAAATTCAGACAGGCAAGCTTAAAGGGTTGGCGATATGCCATGGCCAACCAAGAAGAACTTGTCAATATCATAAAAGAAAAATATAAAAGTAAACGGAGCCGAAAGCATCTTAATTACGAAGCAAAAGTTATGCGTGAGTTGGTGTTACCGGATATTGTTGAAATAGGGCACAACAATCCCGGCAGATGGGATAATATTGCCCAGATTTATGTCGATCTTAAAGATACCCAAGAAGGCTACAACCTAGAAGGCTTCATATACAAACCAGGTTTGGATATGAAGTCAGTGCTACTACATGAAGTTACAAAAATTGTTTTAGCCTTCAGTTCTATTATTTTAATTATAGCCCTGATCCTGTTAATTTTTAACAAACGGCTGAAAATAGCTGTTTCTCAGAAAACGAAAGAATTGTTGGAATCAAAAATGGAGGCAGAGGCTGCCACAAAGGCAAAATCCGAGTTCCTTGCAAACATGAGCCATGAAATCCGGACCCCAATGAACGCCATCCTGGGGATGAATCGGTTGGCCCTGGAGTCGGCCAGCAACCCGGAGCAACGGCAATATCTTGAGACAGTCCAACAATCATCAGAGACCCTTCTTTCACTCATCAATGACATTTTGGATCTTTCTAAAATTGAAGCAGGCCAAATTGATCTGGAATCCGCCCCCTTTGAATTAGAAAGTGTTTTAAACTCAGTTACCCAGACTATTGCCTTAAGAGTCCAGGAAAAAGGTTTAGATTTTAAATATTATCTCCCAGACGGATTGCATACTGCGTTAGTTGGTGATGAATACAGGTTGAGACAGATTTTACTTAATTTAACTGGCAATGCCATTAAGTTTACTGAAACTGGTGGAATATACATTGAAGTGGAAAAATTATCTGCGGATAATACTGAAATTGTACTCCAGTTCAGTATCAAAGATACCGGGATTGGCTTACCTGCCGAAGTGCAAGAGTATATTTTTGATCAATTCACCCAGGCTGATAGCAGTGTAACCAGGAAATTTGGCGGAACAGGTCTAGGGTTGGCAATTTGTAAGAAACTTACTGAATTATTAGGTGGAAATATTTGGGTCGAAAGTGAACCGGACAATGGTGCTAAATTTTATTTTACCGCACGATATATAAAAGGAGATCCTAATCATACTTTTAGAGAATCTCCCGTCATTAAAGAACTATGTTTACCATCTTTAAATATTCTTCTTGGGGAGGACAATCAATTTAATCGGGATCTTGCAAAGGTCGTACTTGAACAGAAAGGTCACACTGTCGTCGAGGCAGAGAATGGGCTAGTAGTGCTAGAAAAGCTTGCTTCCGGCACTTACGATGTAATTCTTATGGATGTTCAGATGCCGAAACTTGATGGAATAGAAACAACAAAATTGATAAGAGAGTGTGAAAAACAAGCAGTATCCTCTCAACATCACCGTGAACTTCTTCAAAATGCCCAAAACAATATAAAAGGGAAGAGAGTGCCAATTGTGGCTATGACTGCACATGCAATGGCTGATGATCGCAGAAAATGTCTTGATGCTGGTATGGATGACTATGTTACCAAACCATTTCAACCTGAAGATATATTTAGAAAAATTGCTTTAGTCACTGGTAAGGGCTTCCAATGTGTCAAATAAAGTCCGTCTTCTAAAATTTGATGGCTCTTTGCTTTAAGATGATAGCCCCTTTGCTTGGGTAGATAAGTAGTTTTTGAAAAGTAACTGGGCAGAAAGAATTGAAATAACTCTGTCATGAAACACCGTGATTTTTAAATGCGATGAACATGAAAAGATGAGTATGACACATCTTCCCTATGGGTAGGATTCAACATGAGAAAAGAGTTACATAATTTTAAGAAGTTTGATTGAAAGCTAAGCAATGAAAGCACCCTTGGTTTTGGTACCCACCCGGAAACTCTAATGGTTTAATAAAACACAACATAGTTATCTTGCATTTCATTAAACCATTAGAGACAGTTCACAGGCCAATTAGCAGCATGAAAAAATGCTTATTGGCTATTTATAAATTTTACAATAAGGTCAGTCACATCATTTTTAGTACGCTTACTTGCAAATAATTCTTGAGCATGGGCTCTTGACTTTTCGTAAATTTTTATAGTTTTAGGCTCTGAAGATCGTTCAAATAAAGATACAATATCGGAGGATGACACGATACCGTCTTTTTGGGCAACAATAAAGAGTTTGTCAATTGTATCACTCTTTATTGGATTTCCGCCAAATGGGGCTAAAACAATGACTTTAAATACACTTTCATCAATGCCTTCCTGTAAAACACCTAAAACTGCCTCTCCCCCCATGCTCCCCCCAACTAAAGCGATTTTGCTATATCCTTTTCCTTTCAAAAAAGTTATTGCTGCATGAATATCGGAAGAACTTCCTCCTGTAGAGACCGATCCAATGTTCAATTTCTGGAGGCGATCCCCCAAAAAGTAAAAACTTTCTTTGCCGTAACGACTGCCAGGTGAAAAAATTGCCGCCTTTTCACTATCACCCTTAAAGTATGAAGCACCTCCCCCATTGGCAAGTTTTATATTTTCAAATCTATAGTTCTCGTTACTAGTATCAACTGCAAGTGCACTGCTAGATATGATGATGTTTAAAAATAACATACATATTAAGAAAGTTGATCTGTGAAGCATGACTTCTCCTCTGTTTAATTAAGTTGTTAAAAAATTTAATATAATACCAACAAGTTCTTTACTGTGTTTACTTTCAAAAAAACTTTGCCCATGCGCAGAACCAGGATATATTTTCATCTGTTTTGGCTCCGCAGTGTTGTTGTACGCAGCCACGACGTCATCAATTGGAACCTGCCAATCATTTTTTGACATAACAAAAAACTTTCTCACAAAATCATTATTAACATGAACCGGTTCGTAGGGAGAAATCACCACCATCCTTTTTATTCTTCGACTTATTGGTTTTTGCAGAGCATCCAGAATTACTTCCCCGCCAAGCCCGGCTCCAATTAAATTTATTTCTTCAACTCCTTTATTTATTAAAAAGTTTAAAGCTGCGGATATAGCATTACCTTCAATTAAAAGCACAGAAAAACCAAATTCATGCAACACTTTTGCAAATTCATACCAACTCTCCTTTGGCAATGACATTTCAGGAATTAGGATAACTGCTTTTTTATATTTTCCACCGACAAATCCACCTTCAATTTTTGCTCCAGAGGAAGTCCTAAGAGATATTTCAATAAATTTCGCTGATGCGCTTGGTATATTTCTTAAGCCAGGTGAACAGCTTAAAGATGTTAGTAAAAAGATTACAATGCAAAAAACAAAAGACTTAAAACGCAATATTGTTCCCTATAGATCAATAAATAGAAAAATGTGAGTAACAGATGAGTTATTCTTCTTGAAAAATATGTACCATAGAAACTTTGTATATACTTTCAATTTTGGGTGAGATTTTGTTGATTTTGGCTTTTCTTGACTTGATTAGGAGTAACTCCAAAGTGTTGCTTAAAAAGTTGGCTAAAATATGAAATGTTTTCAAACCCAACTTCAAAGCATATTTCTGTCACATTTTTTTCGTTCTGTGAAAGTAGGAAGTAGGCTTTTTCAAGTCTTTTGTAATTGACCCATCTTTTAGGTGATGAGTTAAACTGTTGAGAAAATTCTTTTTTGAAAGAGGAAAGGCTCCTTCCTGACAAACGAGCAAACTCATCTATATTGAGAGGTTTTGTGAAATTTGTCTCCATTAAGTTTTCAAGATTTTTTTTTCTGTTTGAATAAATGGTGTTTAAGAAATTTATAAAATTGCCATTAGTGTCAGACTCAACAAGGTGTAATAATATTTCGCAAAATTTTAGGCGTAACAACTCTTTTTTATGTTCAGACTCATGGATGAATAACGGTATTATTGAGTCGATACTGCTTCTGAAAAGGGGAGTAACCGGAACTGGAAAAATGGAAGGGGTTGCTAAAGAAGATGATTTCATTTTAACAAGATGGAAATTTGATTTTAGGAAATCGCTAAAAAACTTATCACTAATAAAGAATATTATGCTTTCAAATGGACTATCATTTGATAAAAATTCTGAATAAATATATGAGTTTTTCTGGGCAAAAAAAGCATCTCCTTCCCTAATTATGATATCACCAGACTTTGCATGCATGATCTTTGTGCCATTTAGCACAACTACAAACAAATAGGTAGTGACATGAACATAATGTTTTGAATGATCATCATGATGATAATACTTAACGCAAGAAATATCCCCAAGGTCAATAAGGTTAAATTGTTTAGGCATATTATCAAGATTGTTCCTCTTCTGAAAAAACCTTGGAATTGTACCTGAAGTAGTCATTTATGTTGAACCATTTATTAATTGTTAGAAAAGAGTTTATCTAGGCAAAATTCAAGAAACGTTGCTACAAATTATACTATCTAAATAACTAATTCAATATTAGCTTTGTTCATGAGAAGTGCTGGAATAAATATAGTGGTTTGAGCTAAGCCCTTCCTCAAATAAAATTACATTCAACAGTAAAGATCTGCACAGCTCAGATTCACAGCTGCTAAATCTTCAAGGGTTTCGATGCTTTGGAAAGCTTCAAATCAAAACCTTTAAATTTGAAAAAATATTTGAAAAAATCTTGGGACGCTGAAAATGAAATCGATACTCATGGATTATGTCGCGTGTTTAAATATGTTGTGAGAATTTAATTCCTATAATTCCTTTTCTTCATTT
>JADFYX010000174.1 GCA_015232795.1 Magnetococcales bacterium | reverse complement strand
CCATTGTTGGTGGGTTGGCCCCGGTAGCTCTCTGGCTTAAAACAAGCAGAGTATAACGACCGGCATCAGCGTTAACCAGAGACTCCAACGATGGGGTGGCACTGCCTAACACTAACACTGCATTTGCCTGTTTTGCTCTTACCACAGCCATATCCCTGCCTTGGTAGGGTACGTTGCCCTCCTGTTTATAAGAGCTGTCGTGCTCTTCATCCACCACCACCAGCCCAAGGGTTTCAAAGGGGGCAAAAATGGCACTACGGGCACCAATTACTACTTGAGCCTTACCATCACGTATATTGACCCAATGTTCAAACCGCTGTTTGTCACTCTGTTCAGAATGAAAAATAGCCAGTTTTACCTGGAATCTATCCCGGTAGCGTTGTTCTAACTGGGGGGTTAGGGATATCTCTGGCACCAATAACAGTGCCTGTCTATTTTGGGCAAGACAGGCATCAACTGCTTGAAAATAGACCTCAGTTTTGCCACTTCCGGTTACTCCATGGAGTAAAAACGGAATGAATTTAGCCTGGGCTATCCCCGCAACAATGGCATCTACACAGCCAATCTGTTGGGGGTTGAGAGTTAGCTGGTCAGTCTCTTTTGTTTTTGGCAGTTCTGTTTGCTCATCAGGGTTTTTCTTGGTTTCTGGTTGGGCAGATTTATCCGTGTCATAACGGGTGCGCCACTCATCTTCAAGAATAATAAGTTTATTGGTTACCAAGGTTTTAAGACGAGCGTTAAGACCTTGGCGACCAAATTTTTTCTCAAGAGTGGCAATGGTTAGCTGTTTTTTTCGACTTGTTTGAATAGCCTCGGCAATGGGTTTATGGGCAGCATTAAGTTTTTCAATGCTGCCTTCTCCTGTCCAAGTAGCATTTTGGTGGCGTTTAAAACGTAGGTGTCCCGGCATGGCAACAGATACAACAGAGCCTATGGGCCTTAAATAATAGCGGGAGATCCAATCCAGTAAAAAAAGTAGTTCTTTATCTAAAAGGGGTTTTATTGTGAGTAGTTCAGATATGGGGCGAATTTCTCCACCGCTCCAGGTTGGTTTTTCTTGAATTTCCCAAACTACCCCAACCCGTTCTGTCCTTCCCACCGGAACCAGCACCAGACAGCCCGGCTCTGCCCCCATGTCAGGAGGCAGCTTATAGGTAAAGAGAGACCTTTTGGGAATGGGTAGGGCAATTTGGGCAAACATTCAAGCTAGAGAATAAACCGGGAGAGATCCTCATTTTCTGAGAGATCTTTTAGTTGGGAGCGGACATAATCGCCATCAATGTTAACGGTCTCGCCGTGACGATCTGGAGCTGTAAAGGAGAGCTCATCAAGTAGTTTTTCCAAAACTGTATGGAGTCGTCTAGCACCGATATTCTCAGTAGTTTCATTTACATGGGCAGCAATCTCGGCAATAGCACGGATGGCATCCTCACTAAAATTTAGCTTTATCATCTCAGTTGCCAATAGAGCCTCATATTGCCGGGTCAAGGCGTTTTCGGGCTCGGTTAAAATACGCACAAACTCTTCCACACCAAGATTTTGCAACTCCACCCGAATGGGTAGGCGACCTTGGAGTTCGGGTAGAAGGTCTGAGGGTTTTGATAGTTGAAAAGCACCGGAAGCTATAAATAGTATATGGTCGGTTTTAACCATGCCGTGTTTGGTGGATACGGTGGTCCCTTCCACCAATGGTAGCAGATCACGCTGCACACCTTCACGAGATACATCTCCACCACCCCGCACTTCAGAACCACGGGCGCAGACTTTATCCAGTTCATCTAAAAAGACGATACCGAACTGTTCCACCCGTTCAAGTGCGGTGCGTTTGCTCTTATCTTTATCTACCAGTTTTGATGCCTCTTCGTTGGTGAGAAGTTTCAGTGCCTCTTTTACGTTGACCCTTCTGGTGCTGGATTGACCCCGACCCAACATGCCACCTATCATCTCTTGAATATTAATCCCTTCCATACCTTGAGGGGTGAATACCTCCATGGTAGGGCCAGAGTTAGGCTCCATAATCTCCAACTCCACCTCCCGTTCGTCTAAACGGCCTTCACGGAGCATTTTTCTAAACTTCTGCCGGGTGTTTGAGTTTTCAGGGATGTGGGCTGGTTTGCTTGTAGTCTCATTTTGGTTGAAAATATTGCCTAAAGAGTTGGTTTTTGTTGCCTGTTTTGATGGTGGTGGGGAGAGGAGTACATCTAAAATTCTCTCTTCAGCCAGATCTTCGGCTTGCCGACGCACAGATTTTTTTGACTGTTCGTTGGCCATTTTAATAGCCATGTCCATAAGATCCCGAATGATAGACTCCACATCCCGGCCCACATAACCCACCTCGGTAAACTTTGTCGCCTCTACCTTTATAAACGGGGCGTTAGATAGTTTAGCCAAACGCCGGGCTATCTCAGTTTTACCAACTCCTGTTGGACCAATCATAAGAATATTTTTTGGGTAGACCTCTTCGCGCATTTCTGGTTCCAGAAGCCTGCGTCGCCAGCGATTACGCAAAGCAATAGCTACGGCACGTTTGGCATCATTTTGACCGATAATGTAGCGGTCAAGCTCAGAGACAATTTCACGGGGGGTATATTCGGACATTTATAACTCTTAAAGTTTGATAGAATTTAAAAAAATTTACAGCTCTTCTATGACAAAGTTGTGATTTGTGTAGATGCAGATATCTGCTGTGATACGCAGAGACTCTTCCACAATCTGTCTTGGTACCATGTCAGTGTTTTTAAGGAGAGCGTTGGCAGCAGCTTGTGCGTATGGGCCGCCGGAGCCTATAGCAAGAATACCATCTTCTGGTTCTAACACATCCCCAGTACCTGAGATTAATAGACTAGCGGAGGCATCCACCACAGCAAGCATTGCCTCTAAACGCCGTAGGGCACGGTCGGTACGCCAATCTTTGGCAAGCTCTACCGCGGCTCTGGTTAAATTACCGCCGTGTTTAGATAATTTTCCCTCAAATCGTTCAAAAAGGGTAAAAGCATCGGCGGTGGAGCCAGCAAATCCGGCTAAAACTTTACCTTCGAGCATGGTTCTGACTTTTCTGGCATTGGCTTTAACCACAATGTTGCCAAGAGTTACCTGGCCATCACCACCCAAAACGACGGAATTTCCCCGTCTAACCGATAAAATAGTGGTTCCTTTAAACATGTATCTCTTTCGCCTTTTTACAATCAAATTTTAAATATGCTATCATGATACCCTAAAAAAACTGATATTCCATGAATTATGGCTATTATCGTTTAACGATCTGCTTTGCAGAGTAATATTTTTAGGTGTTGTTGAAGTTATTAATATGGTCTTAAGTAAAAAATTCCTTTGAGTATCAAAGATTAAGTGAGCAAACTATCTGTTTCAAGGAATATACGTAAGATGTTAGGTGTCGGCTATGAATTTTGATCCAACATCCAGAGATGATCTACTGCGATTGACTCTATATTTAACTCCAGACCACGATTGTGGATATTTTCGGGGCAGGTCTGCTGCTACTCTATATGTAGATCCTGCATATGAAATGAGTGCACTCACCTATCAGTTTTTATTATATCAAGGTTTTCGCCGTAGTGGAAACCAAGTCTATCGCCCCTACTGTAGTGATTGTCACGAATGCATACCCATACGTCTGCCAGTAGAAAAATTTAAACTGAGCAAAAGTTTGCGCCGGGTTTGGAAAAAAAACCAGGATTTGACCGTTAAAATTTTTCCGCCATCTTTAACCCAAGAGCGGTTTGAACTCTACCACGCATATATAAATAACCGCCATGATGATGGTCCCATGGTCAACCCCACGCCCGATGATTTTCTTAGTTTTTTAGACTGCTCCTGGGGGCAAACCCAGTTTGTTGAGTTTCGTCAGGATGCAAAGTTGTTGATGGTGGCGGTTATGGACTCTTTGGACGATAGCCTCTCTGCTGTTTATACTTTTTTTGATCCTACGTTCGCATCCCGTAGTTTGGGAACCTATGCTGTACTTTGGGAGATTCAAGAGGCACAACGTATTGCTAAAGAGTGGCTATATTTGGGTTATTGGGTTAAGGCATGTAAAAAAATGCGCTACAAATCCAGGTTTAAGCCTATGCAGATCTATCAAGAACGCAATTGGGTAGAGTATGATCAAAAAGTACCAGACATTAAGAACATCAGCTAAAAAATTTATAAAGCAGCAAAGTTAAGTATATGAGTGCGGATTATAATTAATGCCAGTATATTACCTTCCTGATGAACCGATTTTTCCCCCACCATCACAGGCAGAACCCAACGGTCTGGTTGCAGTGGGGGGGGATCTCTCATCCCAACGACTTATTGCAGCCTATAGCGAAGGTATTTTTCCCTGGTTCTCCCAAGGCGACCCCTATTTATGGTGGAGTCCCAACCCCCGGTTGATATTGACTCCCGATCGTCTGCATATCTCAAAAAGCCTTAAGAAGACCATTCGTCGTTCCCAATATCATGTAACCTATAATTGTGCATTTGAAAAAGTAATTAAAGGTTGCTCGCTAGCCAAAAGAGGGGATGAACAGGGGGGAAATACTTGGATAACTGATGAGATGTTGGGTGCTTATGTGGAGTTGCACCGTTTAGGTTATGCCCACTCTGTTGAAGCATGGATACTTGAGGATGACAAGGCTGTTTTGGCTGGTGGCAGTTATGGGGTAGCTTTGGGTCGCTGTTTTTTTGGTGAGTCCATGTTTCACTGTCGCCCTGATGCCTCAAAGGTAGCTTTTGTGGCAATGGTAGAAGCATTGGCAAAATTTGGTGTTGAGTTAATCGATTGCCAAATGAAAACTGAGCATTTGGTAAGATTTGGTGCTTGGGAGGTGCCCAGAGATGAGTTTGTAAAAAAACTACATAGAGCCATGTCCGGTGATAGCCCCCAATTTTCATGGTAGGATTGTAAGTATGAATAAGCCAACCCCAAAACAGTTAGAGCAGATAGCCACGTTGCGCAGTGAGCTGCACCAGCACAACTACAGCTATCATGTTGAAGATAATCCAACCATTGCCGATGTTGAATATGACACTCTGTTTCGGCAGCTTCTTGAGCTAGAAAAACAGTTTCCAGAAGAGATAACCCCAGACTCACCCACACAAAGAGTAGGGGCATCACCTCTTGATGGTTTTGTTAAGTGCGCCCATAAACAGCCAATGCTCTCTTTGGAAAACGGATTTTCAGATCATGAGCTAGAGGAGTTCGATCGGCGAGTACGAGAGGGATTGGCAGCTAAAAAAGATATTGTATATGCCGTAGAGCCAAAGCTCGATGGTGTGGCGGTAAGCTTGGTTTATGAGTTTGGTAAACTTGTAAGAGCAGTCACCCGTGGTGATGGCAGAGTGGGGGAGGATGTGACAGCAGGGGTGCGTACCATCAACACAGTGCCACTCTCTCTTTTTGGCAAGGAGCACCCGGAGATGGTGGAGATAAGGGGAGAGATTTTTTTCCCCTTGAAAGAGTTTAACGCCTTTAACCAACAAGCTTTGGAAAATGGTGAAAAAACATTTGCCAACCCCAGAAATGCCGCTGCGGGA
>JADFYX010000173.1 GCA_015232795.1 Magnetococcales bacterium | reverse complement strand
CAAAGACCGCCTTACTCTTTTTTCCTGGAAAAAGGGGGGAATTGCTGGACCTCCCACCCAGTTCACACCTGATGAAGATGGCCATAATAAATTTGCCGAGGTGATGTCGGTAAAACCAGAGATCCCCGTCTCTATGTTGGTGGATCTTATTGAGGAGGAGTATCGTACGGATACAATTCCCCATGTGTTTGGTCCTGACCGTACCGCACTACACCAACGGCGTGCAGGCAGAGCTTTTCCCTCTTCACATTATCACTATTTACAGATACAAGGCCGGGAGAAAAAAAAAGGTCGGCGTGATGATATAGCCATGATATCTGGTATAACCGACCCGGATCTTATCTCTAGTTGGATGCAAATTATAACTGAAAAAAAAGTCTCTCTTGCTGGTGTTTATTCACTGCCACTGTTAAGCAAGAGATTGTTAAAACCTTTGGATGGGCTATCTCCTGCCACATTGATGGTTAGTTGGCAGAGTACCAGTGGTTTACGGTTTTCCTTTTTTTCCGGCAGCCACCTTAAAGTAAGTCGCATGGCCCCTGTGCCAGAACCTGACCCAAAGCTATATTCAGAACTTTTTGTTACCGAACTTGCCAAAACAAGAGAGTATCTCAGTTCTCTACGTCTTATTCCCAGAGACACACCTTTACAGGTGGTACTGTTTACCAACCCTGAGATGTTGGATGCAGTCAGGCCTAAATGTGTTGAAACAGCCACCCTTAAGTTTCGTTTGATGACTGTCAATGTAGTAGCAAGAAAAATTGGCATCAAACGGCGAATCATGACCCCATTTTCTGACTCTCTATTTGTGCAGTTACTGGGCAAACAAATTTTTGGCAACCACTACGCCCCCCCAGCTTCTCAGGGTTATTTTTTCACCCGTTATATTAAAAACACCCTACTTATTGCAACTGTGATCATAAGTCTGGTGGGCCTTGTTATGGGTGGCAGCTCTTTTTATGATGGTTGGCTATCCATGCAGAAGTCGCAACAAGATAAAAAAATAGCAGATGACCTTTATCAAGGTTATAAGGATGTTGTGGCTCAACATGTTCCTACAGCTATTGACCCAGGGGATGTGCGCAAGACAGTTTTATTGGTGCAACAGTTAGAAAAACGTAAGACTATTCCCCATGATATGATGTTATTAATAAGCAAGGAGTTGGAGAAATTTCCCCGTTTACGTTTGGATGAATATATTTGGAAAGGTCCAGAGAGTGATGAGGCAGCGGCTATATTGAAAAAAAGCCAACCTCAACAGAGTAGTGGCTTTTTTGGTAGGCGCAGAGGTAGTTCTCAGCAACTTGCAAGTCCGGACAAATATTTTGAGGTAGGTACTATAAGCGGTGTGGTGACCGATTTTAAAGGGGATATTGAGCTGGCTTTAAAAATAGTAAATGCGTTTATGAAAACCATGCTTGCCAACAAAAAAGTACATGAGATAACACCGTTGATATTGCCTGTTGAAAAGACCAAAGAGGAGGTGCTTAAAGGAGATGTTTTTGCTGCCACCAAAAAAGAGGTAGTTAAGATAGCGCCGTTTTCCTTTAAAATAGTTTTAAAAGGGGGCAGCCATGGTAAAACATATTGATGTAAATATGATCCGTAACATGGCTATAGCTTTTGGTGTGGCAATTGCTGTAACCACTGCTTTGATTATGGGAAGTGCATATTTTGCTGAAATACAAGATAAAAGTGCTAAAAATCAGGCTCGTCGTGTTGTGCAGATGCGACAAAAACAGAATGTTGCAGCCGAAGATGTTAAACAGATAGGCGTATATTTTCCCCAGTTTCAACTGTTACGGCAGCGGGGAGTTATTGGTGTTACCGATAGGGTTAAATGGGTTGAGACTTTAAGCGAAGAGGCAAATAACCTGAATTTCAGCAGCCTTAAATATGCTATCAGTCCCGCGGTTGAATTTAAGCTTAAATTTCAATTTGACCAAGGAGATGCTCAAGTTATGGCCACTGCCATGACACTCTCCATGGATATGCTCCATGAAGAGGATTTAGTTGACCTTCTGGAGCGGTTGGAAGGTCGTAATCAAGGTTTGTATATTGTTAATGAATGTCAGATTACTAGAACAAATCAGAATATAAAGCGCAACTCTGCTTCTCCTAATATGAGTGGGGGCTGTACCCTGAAATGGTTTAATGTAAAAAGCCGACAAGGGTTGTGGGATGCAGATCCTGCTGAGGGGTCTTGATATGCGGATAGCCATTCTATTTATATTGGTTGTGGCAATATCTCTTAGCTGTGTTGTGGTTAAAGAGGCAGCGGCGGCAGAGCCAGAAAACTCTTTGGGAAGGTTTTTCACCACTAAAAAGGAACGTATCAGTCTTGATTTTGCCCGCCGTAAGGCTCTGCGTAAAAAACGTCTAAGTGCTTTGAAACAAGGTAAAGATAGTGTGCAGGAGTATCAGCAGACTGTCACCTTGAACGGTTTTGTAATCCGCTCCAAAGGCCCATCGGCAGTCTGGTTGAACGGCAAAACAGCTTTAAATGAAGAAGAGACTCTACCCGAAGGTGTTGAAATAACCCCTATTGGTAAAGTGCAAGGGGTCTCTGTAAAGCTAAAAAAAGCTAGTGGCAGACAGCAGGTACTGCTCAAGACCGGGCAACGTATGGATGGAGCTAGTGGAATTGTTTTAGAACCTTATCAGGGGATAATGCAAACATTAAAAGATGATGCACAACAAGATGGAAGTTCTGGCAAAAAAAAGAAGCAGAAGAAGAAGAAAAAAACTAGTAAAATTAAGAAGAAAAAAACCACAGCAAATATAAGCCCAGACGAGGCAGCTTTAAATGATATGATCTCCCAACGTGAGGGGTTTGCTAAAAAACTTGGTTTTATGAATGATTTATTGGGTCAATAAGTGAAAAACAGACATCTCTCACCACTTCAACCAATTATTACCATTGCACAAATTACCGCTCAGGAGGGAATCAAAACCAAGTTGATTCCTCTAGTAGTAGTGATCTTGCTGTTTGGGGTTATGTTGGCTAGTTTTGCTGGCACTCTATCGGTGGTAGAGGCCGATGCAATTAAAAGTGCTGTTATTGGCTCTTACTTGCGTATTGCAGGGGTGTTGATTATATGCCTGTTTGTGCTTAATGCTCAGGTTAGGGAGTTGAACGATAAAGGTCTGGATCTGGTTCTGGCCCTGCCTATTCCCCGTAGCAGCTATTTTTTTGGTAAGCTTGCCGGATTTGCATCAATTGCATTTTTTATTACAGTGCTTTTTTGTCTGGTCCTGCTTTTTTATGCAAGCCCCCAGCAGGTGGCTTTGTGGGGTATCTCGCTTTTTTTTGAGTTATTGATTGTTACCACCCTTAGTCTGCTCTGTCTCTTTACTTTCAACCAACTTCCGGCTGCTTTTACTGCGGTATTTGTTGTTTATCTTTTATCCAGAGTGTTAACCAGCCTTATTTTGGTAGGTCATGGGCCGATTATGCCAAAATATGTGATAGTTAACGAACTTATGAATATGGTAATGGCAGGGTTGGCCTTTGTTCTTCCAGCACTAGACCGTTTTACCAACTCTGAATGGTTGGTTTACAGCACAGGAACCACCGCCGATTTGAACTTTGTTGTTGGACAAGGTGTCATATATGTAACCTTGTTATCAGCAGCAGCTTTGTTAGATTTTTACCGGAAAAATCTATAATCATGGAGATATTTAAATCACTGAAAGGGAGAGATCGCCCCCTATCTGATGTGCCTTTGTGGGTATATGTCTTTATGGTGATCGCTTTATCTTGCCAAATGCTATTTCATGCAGCCCAACCTCGGCCTGTAGCTCTTGCTGCTGATCTGCCCCATGCTCCGAAAACAGATTTTTTACACATCGCCAGTCTGGGGGAACCAGTAACTCTCTCCAAGGTTTTAATGCTCTGGCTGCAAGCTTTTGATTATCAATCTGGCATCAGCATACGTTTTATGGATCTCGACCCAGTGGGGTTGAGGGAATGGCTTGGTAAAATATTGGCACTAGACCCAGAGAGTCAATATCCTCTGGTTGCTGCCAGCCAGATGTATGCCGATATTCCCCGCAAGGATACTCAGCTTATAATGTCTGAATTTGTCTGGAAAGAATTTTTAAAAGATCCTAACAAACGCTGGCGGGCAATGGGCCATATCGCAATATTAGCCAAACATAGTTTAAATGATCTGCCTCTGGCTCTAAAATATGCAAAATCTATGTCAGATAACATAACCTCTCGCAATGTTCCTGGTTGGGCAAAGCAGATGCAGTTTATCTTGTTGGAAGATATGGGAGAACTAGAGGAAGCACGGATATATATAGGTGGCCTTTTAGCAAGTGGGGAGGTGACATCACCCCAAGAGATACATTTATTAGAAGAAAGGCTTTTGGAGTTGGAAAAAAAAGCCGATAAGTAGGAGATATACTTTTTTAACTTGAACATCTAAATTTTTTATCTGGATTTGGAATGTATTGTTTTTAACGGTATTTTTAAAAACTGTAATTTTTGTTAATAGTGTTAACAGTTTATTAAACCTGGGCTAACATCTGTTAATACTTGAAATAATTATAATTTTACAATGTTTTTTGTTTGAAATCAGTATTGATTATATGTTAGAATGACCCTCGATTTATAATAAGTTGTAGTAACTTTATTTATTTGGTCATCAATGAAGCACGAAAGAGAATAATTCATTAAATGGGGAGTTGTAGGCCATGAACAGACAAAGAAACAGTTCGGAGGGTGGTTTTACCCTAATTGAGATAGCCATCGTGGTGGTTATCATTGGCCTGCTTCTAGGTGGAGTACTGAAAGGTCAGGAGATGATCCGCAGCGCGCGTTCCCACAACGTCATAACCCAAAGTAACGGATTAAAAGCTGCCATGCTGGGTTTTTCTGATCGCTATAGGGCTTTGCCTGGCGACTATTCTCGTGCCTCAGTAAATATCCCTGGTATCACTGCCAATGTGGTGAATGCAACCACTGGGGCCATAACTACTGTAAATCAAGAGGGTAACGGTGACTCATTTATCGGTGGCGCAGTTCCTCCAGCTCTTGGCACAAATCGTACAGTTGCAACCGATGCTACTGGTGTTGACCATGCTGAGATATCTTTAGTCTGGTTGCATCTTGGTAATGCTGGTTACATCTCCGGCGGTTTCTCAGGTGTTCATACAAACGTAGTTGATGAGGTGAACTGGAATTGTCCTTCAGATGTTTGCATGACAAATGCTTACAATGGTGCCATGTTTATTCTTAATGATAATAAACAGGCAGGTAGGAGTGCAACCTCTGATTCAGCAGCTTCTCATCAGATCTGGTCTGGAAACAAAATTCCTGCACCAGTTATCTCTGATATTGATAGTAAAACCGATGATGGTGAGCCTGGTAATGGTAATTTTCGGGTTGCTGATAGATATATCACAGTATGCGCCCTGAATTCTGGAGGAACCGCCTCAGTAGTTGGGGTTCCAGCTACAGCTACTACCTATGAAGATGCTGCTGGTGTTGTTGATTGGGCGATTTTGGGTGGTGAAACTTGTGGTGGTGTTTACTTGTTCTAATCTTCACTCATCAATATTGTT
>JADFYX010000172.1 GCA_015232795.1 Magnetococcales bacterium | reverse complement strand
AAAGCTAGGAATGCCTTTGACCGGGCAGCAGATGAGCTCTTTTTCTCTTGTTTGTGGCAGCGATTTGATGCTGAGGTGTCCAATGATTTAGAGCAGATAGAGAGGGTTGAACAGGATTTTATTCGACAACTTCATGCAGTTGCTCAAAAACTATTTAAAACCCACATCCCGACCATCCCTTGTCTTAGCATTTATCGACCGCGGGCAGAGGCACGGGCAAAAAGACAGTTTCAGTTTCAGTTTTATAAAACATTCCCCTTTTTAAAGTAAGGAGTTTCGTTTCATGACCACCAGTAGATCGGCTCGTGAGCCATTTCAAAAAATCATACCACAGATCTCTCACGCTCTTTTAAACCTCTCCCCCGGTCCATTAGCAGACCTACGCCGTATGAGGCCGGGGGAGGAGGGGGCAGCTTTCTTCTGGAAGTTGGCTGCCCGTCACGATATGGGGGAGGGTGTATTGCTTACGAGATGGCAGCGGGTTGTCCAAGCTATGGCACTATTGATGCCCAAGGGGGAGCAGCAACCAGGGTGGGTACTTCACGATCCCAAACGTTCAGTAGGGGCCGTGCTTTGTGACGGTGGCCAGATAAGCTGGTCAGGATCGGGAAGGGGGGACAAACCTATCCTTTCTGAACAGCGTCTTGCCCGACTTCTGGCAGCTAGGGGGCGACAGAGAGAGATGATTGTCGAAAGAGTGGTGCGAATGTTGGCCCGCAGTCGCGATCCCCACTCTGGAATCAACTGTGTTGAACTGGCAAAAATCATTCTATTTTCAGAAAACAAAAGCAGTGTGGGTGAAATTGCCCGTAACTACTACTATCGGCTTGATATAGCAACAGCAAAACAGGAAAAGCCATCCAACCAAGGAGAGAACCGCAAATGAGTAATCCACGTTTTTTACAGATCCACACCCTGCACTCTTACAGTGCTGCCCTTATCAATAGAGATGATAGTGGTCTCTCTAAACGGCTCCCCTATGGTGGGGTGATGCGCACCCGGATATCGTCCCAGTGTCTTAAACGTCACTGGCGAATAGCCGATGATCCCCACGCTTTGATTCGTATTGATGGTGCTACAGGAGATTTTCGCTCCCGAGAGTTGGTCACCATTAAGGTGATTGATCCTTTGCGTGAGCGGTTTGATGAAAAAAATATCGCTCTGCTGGAGAGTGCTTTGCAAAAAGCGGTTTATGGTGATAAAGGAGATAGCAAAAAAAGTCGCCAAACTCTACTCCTTGGTGAACCGGAGTTGAGATGGTTGGCTGATCAGGCAGAGATACTGGCTACAGAACACCGGGAGACAGAAGATCTTAAGGCAGCAATAAAGGAGTGGGAAAAAAGCTTTAGACAGAATATCAAGACAATGAGAGAAAACACAATGTTGCCAAACGGACTCTCTTCCGCTCTGTTTGGGCGCATGGTCACTTCCGATCCGTCTGCTAATATTGATGCCCCAGTACATGTTGCCCACGCTTTTACCGTCCATGAGGAGGAGACGGAGAGTGACTATTTTACTGCGGTTGACGACTTAAAGCCAGATGATAGTGACAGTGGAGCTGATACCATACAGGAGAGCGAGTTGACCTCGGGCCTCTATTACGGTTATGTAGTGGTGGATATAGAGGCGTTGGTTAAAAACTGTAGAGGGGATCGGGCTCTTTCGGGTAAAATTCTGCACAATTTGGTCTACCTTATTGCAGAGGTATCGCCGGGGGCAAAGTTAGGCTCCACCGCCCCTTATGGTCGGGCAGATTTTATGTTGTTGGAGTCTGGCGACCGTCAACCCCGTAGCTTGGCAGCAGCCTTTAGGGAGCCAGTTAAACCGCTTCTTTCTGATGCTCTATCGGCTATGGAGAGACATACCCAAAGGTTGGACGAACTCTATGCTACCGGAGAGTCTCGGGTCTATCTATCATTTCTGGATAAACCCTTTGCAACCGCAAACTTTGGCAATTTAGAGACCCTGGCTGGCTGGGCAGCCAAGACCACAGGAGGTGAGGTGTGATTCTGCATCGCTGGCTGGCTATACGGCTGGAGGCACCGCTTATCTCTTTTGGTGGGGTGATGATTGATGCAATCAGCGATACCCGTGATTTTCCATCTGCCTCCATGATTACTGGGTTGTTGGCCAACGCTTTGGGCTATCAACGGACCCAATATCAAGCCCATCAACAGCTTCAGGATCGGCTGGTTTTTGGGGTACGGGATGAGGGGGAAAAATTCAACTCTAAGTTGCTTGATGTTCAAAATGCAAAAATTGCCCAAAAAGATAAAGGTTGGACCTCTTGGGGGGTGCCGGAATCACGTTATGGAGGTGGTAACACTTATAATAGCCCCCATCGTCGCTATCGTTCCTATCGAACTGATGCAAATCTCTCTTTGGTGTTGCGTTTGCAAGATGCGACCCAGGCACCAACCTTGGATGATCTAGCCCACGCCTTGGACTATCCTGCACGCCCGATATTTGTTGGTCGTAAATCCTGTATCCCATCCGCCCCCTTGCGCATCGGTTTTGTGGAGGCGACCACCGCCTATGGGGCTTTAAAACACCCACTGGCCACCGTAAATCCAAAACCCCAGCAGAATTTACCGGCCCTCTGGCCGTTGGGGGAGGGGCCGGATCACGGGGATGATTGTAATAAAATCATCTATCTGGCAGATCTGCGTAACTGGAAGAGCGGTCTTCATGGTGGACAGCGTTCGGTGGTTTTGGGATCAGTTCGTATTGCGGGAGGAATGGGATGACTAAACTGAATATGATTCGTATTCCCATACGCCTATCGCAGCTTATGCGTTGGGGTCATGAACGAGGCTGGTCCTCTAGCCAGGGGCCAAAAGGGAAAAAGCGGGGGGCTGTTTTTGATGAGGGGCGCGCCCTCCACCACCTGCTGGATGAAAGTTTTGGAGCGTCGATCCTGCGCCCTTTTCGCTTGATGGTAACTCCCAACCGGGATCAGGCAAACCTCTACGCCTACAGTACCACTTCTGCTGTGCAGTTGGTGGAGACTATGCAGAGCTGTGCCATGCCTGAACATCTCTCGGTCATCGATCCCACCTCCATTCAAGAAAAAACCATGCCTGATGAGTGGTTGGCAAAAAAGCGGTTCTCTTTTGATTTGCGTATTCGCCCTGTTCGTCGTTTAGGAAAAGAGCTTGCCGGGTTGAGAAAGGGGGCGGAGATTGATGCTTTTCTCTATGAAATACTGAATCCCTTTGCCGATAGAGAGGCTTCAGAAGAGCAAATGTTGGCATCGGGTCGCAGTCGGTTGCTGGTCTATTCAGAGTGGCTCCAAGAAAAAATGGTCGATATTGCTGCCATACATCAGGAGCAGACGGTCATGGCTCGATATTGCCGCAGTCGTATTGCCCGTGGTGGTGCTGTCCTTGAGGGGCCGGATGTGACCCTGCACGGGGTTTTAGAGGTGAAGGATGGGGAGAAATTTTTTGGGGTTTTACAGTCGGGAATCGGTCGTCATAAAGCCTATGGTTACGGGATGTTGCTGTTAAGGCCAGCTCCTGTTGAGAAAATTGACGGGATCTAGGGAGGTCTCATGCTTAAAGGACGATTAGGTCTGGATAGTGCCAAGGTTCCTTATGTTGATCGAGCCGGCCTGCTCTATCTGGCCCGCGGTCATCTCACTGCTCGGGACGGCACACTATCTTTTGCCAGAGGAAACTTACCATCAGATTGTGATCCCCTTCAACCGGGGGAATATGCCATTCCCATGCAGGGGGTATCTATGATTCTTTTGGGGCCGGGTTCGACCGTCAGCCATGATGCCCTTCGGCTTCTTGCTTATGCACGCACCGCACTGGTAGCCGTGGGCGAAGACGGTGTTCGCTGTTATACCGCTCCCCCCCTTATTCCCGATCGCTCGGGTCTTGCACGTCGGCAGGCTATTTGCTGGGCCGATGAATCCCAAAGAGTAGCAATAGCTAGGCGACTTTATGGGTGGCGATTTGGTGAGGTTCTGCCAAATAAACGGTTGGATATTTTAAGGGGAATGGAGGGGGCCAGGATGAAAAAATCCTATCAACTTCTGGCTCAACGTTTTGGAGTCACCTGGCGTGGACGACGCTATGATCGAGCCAATCCCCAGGGAGCGGACCTACCCAACCAAGGGTTAAATCATGCTGTTAGTGGGGTGGAGGCAGCAGCAGCCATTGCGGTCACAGCCACAGCTACCATACCGCAACTTGGTTTTATTCACGAAGATCCGGGTCAGAGTTTTGTTCTGGACATTGCGGATTTGTACCGAGACACCATTACTATTCCTGTTGCTTTTACCGCAGCCAAAAGGGTCATGGAAAATCCCACCCTCAATATCGAGCGGGTCACCCGACGGCTATGCGGAGAGCAACTCACTGAGGATAAAACCATCTCGCGGATGATTGAACAGATCAAATTACTTTTTGAGCCGGACGAAAAGTCAAGCTGATGCCCATGACAGTGGTCATAACCCGAGATGTGGAAGCCCGCTATCGGGGGTTTCTCACCTCCATAATGCTGGAGGTCTCCCCTGGAGTATATATTGCTCCCGATCTTTCCGCCGGGGTTCGTAGTCGGATGTGGTCGGTTCTCTCCGAGTGGTACGATTTCTTAGGGCGGGGTGCAATCATCATGTTCTGGCGAGATAAAAAAGGTGTTTCCGGCCTATCTTTTGCCACCCTCGGTGAACCAACAAAAGAGTTGGTTGATGCCGATGGTGTCATCCTACTTAAAAGATCCTAACCATCTTTTTAATACTTGTTCTTTGACAATTTAATGTTTTTAATGGTTTATCATATAGAGGTTCCCCCGCATAGGCGGGGATAGTCCCATAGACTTGCTCTCCATTTGGTTCCTTAATTCGGTTCCCCCGCATAGGCGGGGATAGTCCCTGGCATCACGTTGGGCAAGATGCCTAACAAACGGTTCCCCCGCATAGGCGGGGATAGTCCCTTCCTCTTGTCAATTTCTTCAATATCATGCTTGGTTCCCCCGCATAGGCGGGGATAGTCCCATTTCTTCTGACCATGTCTGATTTGGTGAGTCGGTTCCCCCGCATAGGCGGGGATAGTCCCAAAACATCTTCAAGGGCTAGAGAGTTGCCAAAGGTTCCCCCGCATAGGCGGGGATAGTCCCTATCCAAACCATGCCCTAGTTCCTCGGTATCAGGTTCCCCCGCATAGGCGGGGATAGTCCCTGGGTCACCATTCCGATGCCATTCTTAGCTATGGTTCCCCCGCATAGGCGGGGATAGTCCCTCATAAATCTCTCTAGGATCTTTGAGCCGGGTGGTTCCCCCGCATAGGCGGGGATAGTCCCATTGCCCTTTTTAGTCGCATCTACAAGCTTAAGGTTCCCCCGCATAGGCGGGGATAGTCCCTGCTCCTGGCGCAGATCCTAGCCAAGTTGCAAGGTTCCCCCGCATAGGCGGGGATAGTCCCATGAGCGGCATGTACTGTCTTTACAATCCCGCGGTTCCCCCGCATAGGCGGGGATAGTCCCCTCAAATCATCTGTTAGGCCATTCAATATTACGGTTCCCCCGCATAGGCGGGGATAGTCCCCTCTGAAGCTTTTTGTATGG
>JADFYX010000171.1 GCA_015232795.1 Magnetococcales bacterium | reverse complement strand
AATTAAGCGAGAATGTCTACAATTCATGGGTTATCCGGGTTACAATAGGAATGGGTGATTTGATTTCTAATATAGATGGCACAAAATCCCTGGTTTTGGAGCTTGCAGACAATCAACTTGCAGCTACCCTTTATGGAGCTACGAATTGTCACTTAAAACTGATAGAAAGCAAGCTAGATGTAACAATTCACTCCCGTGGTAATGGGGTGGTAATTACTGCAAGCAGGCAAAAAGCCAAACAAGCCAAGGAACTCTTGGAGAAGTTATATGGACTATTGGAAAAAGGTGATTTGGTGGACATACCCCAGGTAGAGGCTGGTATTAAAAGTTTGCAAGCTGGTAGCTCTCTGAATGAAGTGTTCAGTGAAACGGTTGTCTTACGCACTCCACGTTGCACCATCCATCCGCGCAATCCCAATCAAGCTAAATATATCAACACCTTATCCAACTCTGTACTTACCATATCTTCCGGCCCAGCAGGAACGGGGAAAACCTTTTTAGCTGTAGCTGCTGCAGTGATTGCTCTGCTTGCGGGTCGGGTTGAAAGGATCGTCTTAACAAGACCCGCAGTTGAGGCGGGTGAGAATTTGGGTTTTCTTCCCGGTGACTTACAAGCTAAAATAGACCCGTACCTGCGCCCTCTCTACGATGCCTTAAACGATATGCTGGGTGTGGAAAAAGTTGAAAAAATGTTACTTAAAGGTACACTGGAAATTGTCCCTCTGGCCTATATGCGGGGTAGAACCCTCGAAGGGGCATATATTATTCTTGATGAGGGGCAAAATGCCACTGTGCAACAGATGAAAATGTTCTTAACTCGCTTGGGTGAAGGCTCTCAAGTTGTTGTCTCCGGCGATGTTACCCAAATAGACCTACCCCGTGGTACCACATCGGGTTTAGTGCAGGCCATAGCAGTTTTAAAAAATGTAAAAGGGATCTCATTTGTCCATTTTAACGAAAAAGATGTAGTTCGTCATCCTCTTGTCAGACGAATTGTTAAAGCGTATGAGCGAGCTGAAAAAAATAGGGATGTGGTGAAAAATTCATGAGCGATAAATCCAACCAGAGACCTCTTCCACAATTGCAAAATCCGCAGTTGAAAAAATTTCGCTTTCCACTTTTGCTAGATGGCACACTGTTTGTGCTAATTGTAGTTTTTTTAGCTCTTATCAACTCTCCAGCCATCCTAAGACCTACCTATCTGCCAGAAGTCGGCGAAATTGCCAAACGTGATGTAAAGGCAGATAGAGGAATTCTTATTGAAGATGTAGAGACCACACAAAAACGTCGAGAAGCAGCAGCAAAAGAGGTTCTACCCACATATGATTGGGACCCTGAAATGGTAGATTCCATCTCTCAGCAATTGGTGGGGGCATTTACTTGGCTTGAAAAAAATCGTCTTGAAGAAAACCACCCAAATGGGGAAGCTGGACGGCTGGCATTTTCAGAAAATCTTGATGATGAGATATCATTAAAAACTTGGGAGGCAATTGAGACAATAGCCGATTTGACCCAATTAAAATTGGGCATTCAAAATTGGCTTAATGAAATTAGTCCGCAACCAGTTGTTAGCTCGGAAGAGGTGGCACTTGATCTTCAAGATAAAGAGTTTTATATCCACTCCATAACCGACCGAACTATAAGCAAATTCTCTCATGATATTAAACCGATAGATTTAGCAAGATTGCGAAAACTACTCGGGAAAAATTTTAAATCCCATTTTAAAAACATATCTCCGATTGTGCGTAGTTGGCTACTTGCTGAAGTTCGTACCCAAGTAAGACCAAACCTTGTACTCAACCTATCCCAAACCCAAATTAACCGTCAAAAGGCTTTTAGTGGTGTGGAAGCGGTCTTCTTTCAAGCTCGTCGTGGCCAGATGATCGTACGGGAAGGAATGGTGGTCACCGATGCGATACACCTGAAGATAAAAGCTTTAAGCCAAGATCAATGGACTGGATCAGTAATGTTCCGTATGGTGGGAATAGCTGCTATTTTAGGTCTGCTACTCTGGTTTGGACGCTGGTTTTTAACAACCACATCATGGTCATTTCCTACTGATCGTAAAACCACCTACATGTTGGGTTTTATTCTTTTGGTAAGCTCCCTATTAAGCTCCGCTACGTTGGCGATAGGTCAAGGGGTTGCCGAAGTGTTTAATCTACCTTTGGAGATGGTTCCCTACCTACCGCAAATAGCTTTGGCATCATCCTTGGCATCACTTACGGTTGGAGCAAGAGCCGGTATTCCTGGAGGATCTCTCATGATTGGGGTGATCCTATCGTTTTTGGTCTCCCTCTCTGCAAATGGTGGACTCCCCCTCTTTATCTACTATTTTATCGGCTCTCTGGTTGGCGGTGCCAAACTCAGGGTCTGTCGTCGTCGTTTTGATGTATTGATAGTCGGTTTATGGATCGGTTTAGCCCAACTTTTAACCATGCCAGTGGTTGAACTATTAGCTGGAAATTCGCCATCATGGGATTGGTTGATAGGTGGCTGTATGGCTCTGGTTAGCGGACTGTTTGTGGGTCTTTGGGGACTAGCCTTAATTCCACTTATGGAGTCTTTGTTTAACATTACCACCGACTCTCGACTTTTAGAATTAGCCTCTGGTGATCATCCACTGGTTAAAGAGCTTTCCCTGCGCAGCCCTGGCACATATCACCACTCTGTTATGATGGGTAACCTAGCAGAAGCTGCTGCTGAGAGTATTCAGGCCAATCCTCTTCTTGCCAGGGTAATGGCTCTCTACCATGACATTGGCAAAATGAAACAGCCCCACTATTTTGTCGAAAATCAATCCGGTCACAACAGGCACGACAACCTTGTACCGTCTATGTCATCAAAAATAATTATGTCCCATGTAAAATATGGCATTGAGCTGGCACAAACCCACAAATTAGGTGGACCCATACTAGAAGCGATTATGACCCACCATGGCACATCGACTTTGCAATATTTTTATAATCGTGCCATTAACCAAGCGGCTAAAAAAGGTGAAACAGTAGAGATTGTAGACTACTGCTATCACGGTCCTAAACCTTCCTCTAAAGAGGCTGGCATTCTAATGGTTGCAGATTCAGTTGAAGCGGCAGCCCGGAGCCTGAGTAATCCATCATCAGCTCAGGTGCAATCTTTAATCAAACGCATTGTCGGCCATAAGATTGCTGAGGGCCAGCTAGACGAATGCCGTTTAACCCTCAAGGATATTGGGCAAATAGAAGAGGCATTTTTCAGAGTATTAACCCTTGGTTTCTACCATCACAGAATTGAATACCCAGATCAGATTAAAAAGAGAAAAGAGAGGGCCGAGCGTGAGCAAAAAAGTGCTGGTAAATCGGAAAAGTCCGCCGTGGCCGCATGATATAGACTCTTTGGTGCAAAAGGCAGTTGCGATAACCATGGAGGTGGAAAAGCAGCCGATGGACCGGGTTGAGGTGGGTGTTCAGCTAACTGGAGATAAAGAGATCCAACATTATAACCACACATACAGAGGCATTGATAAAGCCACAAATGTTCTATCATTTGCCCTTATGGATGGGGAGGCCGAAACCCTAGCCGAAGATGGCCCCCTTCCCTTTGGAGATATAGTGTTAGCCTATGAAACCATTGTTAAGGAGTCCACTGACCAAGGCAAACCATTTTTAGATCATGTCACCCATTTAGTGGTACATGGAACCCTACACTTGCTTGGTTACGACCATGAACGCTCCACTGAAGAGGCGCAACTTCAGGAGGCACGAGAGATTTATATCTTAGCACAACTCAACCTGCCTAATCCTTATGGTTGACATCTCATTTAATCCAGATTCGGTAGTTGTCGCCATTTATGGCAAGCTTAAAAAAGTTGCCATTTTTTTAGTTGCAAAAGAACGCATCCCAGCTTATCTCGCCACCATTGCCGGAATGGTAGCAGTACGTGGCCTACCACCAATTCATGAAGAGCTGACAATGATGGTGGCCTTTTGCACCCTGTTTGTACTTTTGGCTAAAACATCATTATTACGTGGAGCTTGGCTAGGTTTTTTATTTGGTTGTGGACATTTTAGTTTAAGCTTTTCCTGGCTTATAACCAGCATTCACACCTATGGCGGTTTTCCTTTACCTGTTGCTGTATTAGCCCTTCTGCTTTTTTCAATGGCAATGGCTATCTATCCCGCTATTTTCGGTGCTCTACTGCCACGTTTAGCCCCACGACCAGAGATGGTCCCAATTGCAGCCCCTGCCCTTTGGGTTGTTACAGAGTGGCTGCGGGTGCATATATTTACCGGCTTTGCCTGGAACCTAAGCGGATATGGTTGGAACACAAGAGAAGCCATATTACAGATTGCCGATCTTGGGGGTATTTATCTTCTCTCCTGGCTTATGTTATTTCCGGCTGCGGTTCTCTCTTTGCTCTGGGTACGTAGACGGATAACCAAAAAAGTTTTTATTGGTCTGGGTGTGATTGCCACTGTCTTGGGATTTGCTCACCTGTACGGCACAATCCGTATTGGTTCTAACCACGAAGCCAATAAAAATACTCGCTGGAGCGCACCTTTAAGAGTTGCAATGGTGCAGGGTAATGTCGCCCAAGACCAAAAATGGGACCCTGATTTTCGCGGTGAGGGTTTTTTCCGTTATCTCGATTTAAGCCATTCAATTAGCGAACCTGTGGATCTTGTAGTTTGGCCAGAGACCGCAGTTGCCTTTTTTCTGCAAGCATCTCCAAGGGCCATGGAGCAAATCAGCAAACTTAGCCAACATCTAGGAGCACAAATTTTAACTGGTGCTCCAATGGCTGATAAAAATGAGTTTGGTAAATGGGCTTTTTTCAATAGTGCAGTGATTTTAGACGAAAGCAAAAATTTTAACCGCCGTTATGATAAGCACCATTTAGTACCATTTGGCGAATACATACCCTTTCGTGATTACATACCAGCAAATATTTCAAAGCTTACCGCAGGCACATCAGATTTCACACCAGGGCCCAGCGCAAACCCACTGCCATGGAACCAAGGCAACATCGGTCTTTTGATCTGTTATGAGGTTATTTTTCCTGAAGAGGTAAGAAAACTGGCAAAAACAGGAGTACGCTGGCTGGTAAACATCACCAACGATGCCTGGTTTGGCGAAGCAGCAAAACCCCAACATCTCGCTATGGCAAGGATTAGAGCCATTGAAAATCACCTACCCATGATACGGGTAGCCAACACTGGGATATCCGCTGCCTTCGATCAGTTCGGTCACGAACTTGGGAGAATTCCCCCAAATAAAATGGGGGTACTAACGGTAGAAATACCCAGAGCCCACAGCAAAAGCCTGTTTAGCAAAGCGGGCGACGTATGGATCTGGTTCTGGCTCTACCTGAGTGTCGCAGCCCTTATTCCAAGATTATTGCGCAAGATGTTTAAGGCAAAACACTCAGAGCTTGTGACAAAATGAAACCCATAGCGAGAACGCCCCAAAACGCCCCCCGTGACGTGGCGGAATGGGACAAATTGGTGCGCATAGTGAGCTATGTAAGCCAATTTGGCACGTTTCGACACGGTGCGGGGGGTGAATTTGGGGCGTTCGCAGTAGGGTTGCATTTTTTCACAAGCTC
>JADFYX010000170.1 GCA_015232795.1 Magnetococcales bacterium | reverse complement strand
TTTTAATCTCTTGGGAGCTCTCAAACATCGCACTGTTAATCTGTTCAGTTAAAGTTTCTGTAATCTCTTCGGCTGATTTTTGTATGTCGGCAGATGTTTGTTTGGTAAGTTCTTTAAGAATTTTGTTCATTCCAGTCTCTTGCTGGATGGTAGCCTGTTGAATAGCTGCTATTATCTCTTGTTGTGTTGGGGCATCATTGTCAGAAAATGTCTCTTTAATCGCTTTTTTAACCGCTTTTTTAATGCTATCGGAGTTGTTGTCCATGGCATCATCGATGCTCATGGCAATTGAATTGCTAATCTCCTCAGCGGATACTTGGGGAACCTCTACTGTTTTACGCTCCAATGTGTGGAGAATTTGCGCCATTAAATTCTCTTGATTGGATGTCGTGTTTTGAATAGCCGAAATAATCTCATCCGTAGATGGTGGAGGTTCAGAGAGAGAAAGCACATCCATAGCCACCTCCGATACTGCATCTTTAATGCTTTGGGAGTTTTCAGCCATGGCATCGTTAACAGAGTTGGTGATGGAGTTGGTTATAGAGTCGGTTACTGATTTGGTTATTGTTTCTGATATGGAATCAGCAATATCTTGGGTCGATAGGTTGCTACCCGAAACATTTTTTGCATCCAGTGCTTGCAGCATTTCAGCAATTATTGCTTCTTGATTTGAGTTGGAACTACTAATTGCGGCAAGTATGCCTTGGGCTGTTTGGTCTTCATTATCTGCCAATCTGGCTTCCAACGCTTTGAGCATGTTATCCATCAAAAATTCTTGATTTGAATTGGTTTTTTCAATGGCGTAAATTATCTCTTGAGTAGATGGGCCATCTTCTTTGGACGATAAAATATCAATTGCTGCCTCTGTTACCGACTCTTTTATATTTTGGGAGGAGTCGGCAATAGCACTTTTAATGCTCTCTTTGATAGAGTCTGTAATCTCCATGGAAGAGAGGGTAGGAGTATCATTGGTTTTGCTCTGTAACATTTCAAGAATATTGGCCATTATTGCCTCTTGGCTGGATTTTGCGTTGCCAATGGCTGCTATAATATCTTGAATTGGGAAGGTATCTTTGTTGCTTGTTGGGGTTTGAGGTGCTTCATTGGCAAAAGTGGTTGTCTGTTTTGAGTTGCTCTTTTCTAACTCATTAAGAATATTTGCCATAATGGCTTCTTGCCGTAAGTTGGCGTTGCCAATGGCTGTTATTAAATGCTCAACAGGTGGAGATTCATCTTTTTGTTTGAGAATGTTAACCGCAGCTTGTGTAACTGCCTCTTTAAGTCCCTCTGAGCTATCGGCAACTGCACTGTTGATGCTGCTGTTGATAGCATCGCTAAGTTCTTGGCTGGAGAGCTTGGGAGTGGCTGCAATATTATTCTCTAACGCCCTTAAAATATCGTTCATTATACTCTCTTGGCGAGAGTTTGCCGTACCAATGGCACCAATAATTTGTTGGGTAGTGGGAGCATCATTTTTTGCTAAAAATTCTTGGGCTGCTTCAGATATGGCCTCTTTTATTACCCTGACCTCTTCTTCAGGTTTTTTGTTAGCTGCAATATTGGCCTGCAACGCTTTGAGAATATCGGTCATTATATCCTCTTGACGAGAGCTGGCAGTACCAATAGCCATGATAATCTCTTCAGCCGATGGGGTGTCGTTTGTAGCTATAATATCCTGTGCTGCACCTGTAACTGCCTCTTTTATCTCTTTTACTTCACTATCCATCGCTGTGCTTATGATATCAGTTATGGATTTAGTCACTTTGTCAGTAGAATCTTCAAGACGGGCAGCAGTAGCAGATTCCAGGGCGTTAATAGCGTCGAGAAGAGTGTTTTCTTGTCTATCACCACTATTTTCAATGGCTGCTACAATGGATTTGGCAGACTCTTTAGCTTCAGTTATACCAGCATTGCTGCCTTGTTTTAGCAGCTCAACAAGTTGCTTCATGCCATCTTGAGTGGGGAGTTGCTGGGTAAAAGAGGCAAGGGTCTCTTGCAGTCTATTGCTAAAATCTACCACCAGCTCTTCAGACTGTTTGTTGTGTACGTCACTATCTCGATTTTTATCATGCCTAAGCTCTTTTAGCTCTTCGGCAATGGTTTGAAAATAGCGTATATCAGCACTTGGTTCTGTTGATTGTTCTGTTTTGCTATCTGATAGTGTGGTGGTTATTTTTTCTAAGCTCGAACCATGAGTCTCATCAAGTCTTTGTATTGCCTCATTAAAACCTGTCATTCCCCGGGCAAGTTCGCGTAAGGCAACATCCATGCGTTCACCAAAACCAGCAAGGCGGTTCTCCAGGTTGCGTATCTCTTCTTGTCGTCTGCTCTGCTCTTTTAAAGTAAGTTCAACAGCTTTTGAGATAACCCTTAACGGGCCTGAAAATCCTTCGCGAATGGCTAAATCGAGAGCTTCAACGGTCTCTTTGCGGTCTACCGCCAAAGTTTCGCTTAAACGAACGATCATGGCCTCAAGGTTTTTAGTGTTTTGCTCCTCTTTGCCCGTCGAGTTAATGGAGTCTGCCAGTTTTGTAAGGCCAGCCTCTATGCGATGCAGACCGGAATCGCCATTTTCAACCAGTTTGGCAAGATATTCCGGTTCAACTCCGGCCTTAAAGCAGTCATCTAAAAAGCCTTGCAGTCTCACAACTTGGCTATAACGCCACTGGAGAATCAGTTTTTCTATAACGGTTATGATTATGGCGGTAAAAATGGCAAAAAAGCTGGCAACAAAAGCGGTGGAGACACCGACAAATAAATTTTTCAGCTCTTGTGTGACCAACGCTGCAACTACAACTGGGTTAAACTCTGTTAGGCCAACCAAAATACCGGCAAAGGTGCTGACGATACCTGCCCCGGTGAGGATGCCCGGCAGATGGCGAAAAAACTCTACTCGAAGGGGGATATCAACCAATGTTTGAACATTAAAAATAATTTCAGCAGGCATTGTGGCCCTGTATAGGACGCTGCTGTCTCCATCTCTGTTATCTGGATTGGGCTGGCGGTGCAGGGTTTCAGCAAATTCTCTCCACAGGCGGGAGAAGAGGGGGTAGACCCACCAATGCCATTCGGTAATGTTAGAGTTGAGATCTTCCATTCTACCGGCATTTCTAAAACTTTTTAAAGATCTGCTAACGATAGATAGACGTAGAGCATCAATAATGGCTTTTGCCACATAGCCAAACACAAACAGAACAGTAAAACCGGTAATTACCGCCGCTAAGGTGATTATGATGGTGTGTTCGGTTTGGGTAGTTAATGGGGTGAGTAAAAACGCAGGTAGATAGTTTAGTCCGGGTAGGGAGGATATCTCCACTACTTTTAGAACCTCATACCCTGCAAAAAGAGACATTCCTAACAGAGTTACAGCCCAACATGTTGAGACCAGAGAAGATAGAAAGGTAGACCGAGCCTTACGCATGCAAAATACCCATTAAAGTAGGCTTCCAGCAACGATGCCGGACAATTATCTTAAAACCAAAAACAGCACATCTCATAATACAGGTAGTTCAACTACCATTTCTAGGTTTCAATATCATAAAAACCCATTCTATCACAATCAAATAGACACCGGAAGTCTCCCTACATAACAACTCCATATATTTTGTTTGTTAGATTTTTTTGCTCTTATATCTTTGATCCAAAAAGGAATTTTTCTTTTGCTAGATATGTATCAAAATATATTTACTCATGCATCTAATAATACTCAGCAGTTTTTTCTCTTCATGTTGATTAAATTTTGTGCGCAAGTTTGCAGGCATCTGTATTTTACTGCCTGTTTTTTAAGCAGTTCTTAATAGTTAGCCAAATGGATTTTAAGTTTGTTTAATCGATTTGTCTGTAAAATCAAACTCTTCAAACCTCTGGCACTGTAGTTGCCGTATAGATGTTTATCAGGATGATAAAACATCGAAGTTTGTATTTATTTTTTTAGAAAGAGGAAAAACATTATGAAATGGGTAGTCGCCATAATAAAACCGTTTAAACAGGACGATGTTCGTGAAGCGTTAACCTCTGTTGGGGTAACAGGAATGACCGCATCTGAAGTGCGGGGATTTGGTCGACAAAAGGGCCATACAGAATTATATCGTGGAGCTGAGTATCAAGTAGATTTTCTACCCAAAATTAAACTTGAGGTTGCTGTAAATGATGAAATAGTCGATCAAGTTATTGAAGTAATTCAACAAGCAGCCCGTACCGGAAAAATTGGTGATGGCAAGATTTTTGTCACAGATCTTACCCAAGCGGTGCGAATTCGTACAGGTGAGAGTGGTCATGCTGTTTTATAAGTTCAATACGATTGGAAATAAGGAGATCTGAAAAATCATGAATATGTTTAAAAAACGGATTGCAACAATAGGTATTGGCGGGGCAGCGTTACTACTTCCGGCTTTGGCAATGGCAGAAGATAAATTAGACTCAGGTGATACCGCCTGGATGTTAATATCAACAGTGTTGGTTCTTTTTATGACCATCCCTGGTTTATCACTTTTTTATGCAGGTATGGTGCGGTCTAAAAACGTGCTTTCTATTTTGATGCAATGTTTTGCTATTACCGCGCTTATGACTATTGTCTGGACTGTCTACGGCTACAGCATGGCCTTTGGTGACGGAGGTTCGGCAAATTGGCTGATTGGTGGATTTGATAAGGCATTTTTGCTAGGTGTTAAAGTGGATAGTTTGAGTGGTACTATCCCTGAGACAGTCTTTATGGTCTTTCAAATGACATTTGCCATTATTACTCCAGCATTGATTGTTGGTGCTTTTGCTGAACGGATGAAATTCTCCTCAATGCTGGTATTTTTAACTCTTTGGGTAACTTTGGTCTATCTGCCTGTCTGCCATTGGGTATGGGGCGGTGGTTGGATGAGTAGCCACGGTGTTTTGGATTTTGCAGGAGGAACTGTTGTTCATATCAACGCAGGTATAGCAGGTTTGGTTACTGCTATTATGTTGGGCAAACGCAAAGGTTATCCCACAACTCACATGGCTCCACACAATCTAACCTTGACTGTAACTGGTACTGGTATGTTGTGGGTAGGCTGGTTTGGTTTTAATGCAGGCAGTGAACTAGCTGCGGACGGCACTGCTGGCATGGCAATGGCTGTAACCCAAATCGCTGCTGCCGCTGCTGCAATGTCCTGGATGTTTGTTGAATGGATGAAACATGGTAAACCAAGTGCTCTGGGTATTGTAACAGGTGCGGTTGGTGGGCTGGTAGCAATCACACCAGCATCAGGTTATGTTGGCCCAATGGGAGCATTAGCAATCGGTTTTGCATCTGGTGCAGTATGTTTCTGGGGTGCAACCAGCTTAAAGAGAATGATGGGTTACGACGACTCACTAGATGCCTTTGGTGTACACGGTATAGGGGGTATTGTAGGAGCACTGCTTACAGGGGTATTCGCTGCAACCAGCCTAGGTGGTTCCGGCTTTGGTGATGGCATTACCACAATAGGCGGTCAAGTCTGGGCGCAAGGTTTAGGTGTAGTAGCAACAGCAATATACTGTGCAATAGCCACCGCAATCATCTTAGTCATAGTAAAAGCAATAATGGGTCTAAGAGTAGAAGAAGAAGAAGAGGTGATCGGCCTGGATATCT
>JADFYX010000016.1 GCA_015232795.1 Magnetococcales bacterium | reverse complement strand
CCTGGGTTCTCTTTAATATTTGGCTCTAGATAAAAATGGGTGTTGCCAAATTTTTCGTGGCGTTTACTCTGTTCTAGAATTTTAGCCCGTAAAAAACCTTCAGGATTTTTATCTAATACTTTGTTAAACAATGTTTTTTTGTAGGTATTGAAGATTTCCTGATCTCCTGCTAAAAATCTTGATTCCAACATTGATGTACGAATTTCTAAATCTTGGCGTGCCTGTTGCACACAATCATCAATGGTTCTTACTGCGTGACCGATATCTAAGCCAAGATCCCAGAGGCAGTAGAGCATTCTCTCAACACTTGCTTCTTGATCTTCGGACATCTCGTCGGATATGAGAAAAAGCAGATCAATATCGGAAAAAGGTGCCAGCTCTCCACGACCATAACCACCAGTAGCTATCAGTGAAAATGGTTGTTTAATGGGATTGCTATGTAAAAGGTTGAATATTCGCTGTAAAATAGCATCAACCAGTTTGGCCCGACCTTCGACAATGTACTGGCCGGAAGCCCTGGTTAAATGGCGACGTTGCAATCTTTTTTGACCTGTGCCAAGGGCTAAGCGGAAGAGGGCAATGAGTTGTTGCCGTTGGACCAGATCAATTTGTTGATTATCGGACTTTTTAGTGATTTGTTCCAGGTGTCTGTCCAAGCCTATGGCATCAAAGAGGTCTTGAACCTGGAATGAGTTTGAGTTGTCTGTCTTTGGTAAGATTGTTTGGGTGCTATTATTCACAAGGTTGCGATCCTAAGCTTGAAGGTGTAACCAGCTATATGTTACTCTGTCATGTTAGTTTTTTATTAAGATTATTTCGATGTTTTATCTTTATGACTAACAGGGAAATTTTTGTAATAACTAAGGGTGTGGCTAGCAAATGCTCAAAATTTTCAATAAAATAAAAGGCCTGTTCTCCACTGATATGGCCATTGATCTTGGTACAGCAAACACCTTGGTTTATGTGCGTGGCAGCGGTGTTGTGCTATCGGAACCTTCCGTAGTGGCTATCCATGAAAGCCCCCGTGGAGGTCGTAGAGTGCTATCAGTCGGCAACGAAGCAAAACGGATGTTAGGCCGTACTCCTGGTAATATTGTTGCTACCAGACCATTGCGAGATGGTGTTATTGCAGACTTTACTGTCACCGAGGCTATGTTGGGCCATTTTATTCGTAAAGTCCACAAACGCAAACTGTTTTATTCCCCAAGGATAATTGTTTGTGTTCCATTTGGGGCAACACCTGTTGAACGAAGGGCAATTCGTGACGCTGCCGAAGGAGCCGGAGCCAGAGAGGTTTTTTTGATTGAGGAACCTATGGCAGCGGCAATTGGTGCAGGAATGCCTGTGACGGAAGCTAGTGGTTCCATGGTGATTGATATTGGTGGTGGCACAACAGAGGTAGCTATCATCTCTCTTGCCGGCATCGTTGCTTCTCGCTCTATTCGTGTTGGTGGCGACAAGATGGATGAGGCGATTATCGCCCACGTCCGCCGTAAATATTCTCTTTTAATCGGTGAGGGAACAGCAGAAAATATTAAAATTCAGGTAGGTTCTGCTTATCCTTTAACAGAAAGATTGGAAGTTGAGGTAAAGGGCCGGGATTTAATTAATGGCGTACCAAAACATCAAATTATATCAGACCCGGAAATTTTAGAGGCGATGAGTGAACCCATAAATGCTATTATCGAAGGTGTAAGGGTCACGCTGGAACGTACTCCACCTGAGTTGGCTGCTGATATTGTTGATCGTGGCATTGTGCTTACTGGTGGTGGAGCGTTGTTACGAGGTTTTGATCAGCTTCTTGCCGAAGAGACTGGCTTGCCTGTGATTATAGCTGAAGATCCGCTTTCCTGTGTTGTTATGGGATCTGGTCGTGCTTTGGAAGAGTTGGACACCATGTCAGATATTTTAATGGATCAGTAGCTTTTTATAAAGATACCTTGATTCTTCTACTTTAGAGATGAAGTTCCAGGATTATGTTAGAGCTTCTCGCCCTTCTCAAACAGTATCGAAATAGCATGGTGGCAGTCTTGATGTTGACTGTTGCGCTAGTTTTGTTGCTTTCTCTGCGTTTTTATGAACCTGGTCAGCATAAATTGATCAGTGACCGCATGCTGGATATAGTTGGTCCCCTGCAAAAGGTGGTTCTCTCCCCATTAGTTGCCTATCGCCATGTTCAGACCCGTATTTCTGAACTAAAACAGTTAGACTATGATAATCAGCATATGAAGGCTGAGTTAAGACATCTGCGCCATTTAGGAAGCCAACTTGAGGAGCTTAAGCAGGAAAATGCTCGTCTAATGAAGCTGCTAAATATTCCCTACCGACCAGATTTTCAACGGATATCTGCCAGAGTTATAGGGGATAGTTCGTCGGTATTTGCCCGCTCTCTGTTGATAAATGTCGGTAAGGCTGAAGGGGTTTTCCCCAATGCCATAGTCATAGTACCCGAAGGGCTGCTTGGGCGAGTAGTACGGGTTGGTTCCCACACCTCTCTAGTTCTTACTTTGTTGGATCTTAACTCAAGGGTTCCAGTTTTAGTACAGAGAACAAGAGATAGGGGGCTTGCCACCGGATTTAATGGTCGTAAGTTGCATTTGGAATTTATCTCCAAAGAGGCCGAGATTAAGGTTGATGATCTCATTGTCACCTCTGGTACTGGAGAGGGTTTCCCCAAAGGATTGGTGGTGGGCCGTGTGGAAAAATTATCTACTGGTGGCAACGGTCTTTTTAGGCAGTTAACAGTAATGCCGGTGGTAGATTTTGACCATGTTGAAGATGTGGCTATACTGATGGTTCCATCAAGAGAAAATGATATTGAGGCAATTGAGTGGGATTATAGTACGGCAGAAGAACCTTGATATCATACCTTTTAGTTCCTTGGGTACCACTTCTTACAGTATGGGTTGCCCTAGTTTTGCAAGAGATAGCACTACCCTTTGCTTCTTGGTCGGTTTTTCGCCCGGATTTAGTCCTTATATGTCTCTTCTACTGGCGGTTATACCGCTCTGATCTCTGCGGCCCGGTTTTGGCCTTTGGGGTTGGACTTCTATTGGATATAACCTCTGGCACCCCACTGGGATTAAATGCGTTTTCCAAGGTGGTAATGGTTATCGTGGTGGGCCATTTTAATATCCGCCTAAAGGCCGCAGAATTTATGCATCTGTTGCCTGTTATGCTGCTTCTGGTTATTTTAGATCTACTCATTCAACTGTTACTATTCTCAATTTTGCGCGGTAATGAGTTTTATCTTCCCATCTTTTATGGTCGTCCCATAGCTACAATGTTGCTAATGCCGATGGTGGTTGCCATACTGATACATATTCAAAAATCATGGTTGGAGTATGATTAAATGCTGGATGATGTACATGCCAAGTTCCAAGTAGATGCCCGACGGCGTTTGTGGATAGTTGGCGGGGGACTGTTTGGTGCTTTTTCAATATTGGGTGGACGGCTCTTTTATCTTCAGGTGATGAAAGGTGGTGAATATCGGAATCTGGCTGAGGACAATAGGATATCCCTACAACCAATATCCGCATCACGGGGGCGGATATTGGATAGAAATGGCCAGATAATGGTAGACAATCGACCAGATTTTCGTCTTGCGGTTATCCCTGAATTAACAGGTAATTTTTCCGATCTCCTTGACCGTCTACAGCCAATATTAAAGCTATCACAAAAACAGGTTGACTCCATATATAACCGGGTGCAAAGACAACGCTCTTTTTTGCCGTTGCAGATAAAATCCCACCTAACATGGCAGGAGGTGAGCAGGATTGAAACGCGGATTCACACCTTTCCTGGTGTTACCATCCAGGTACAAGCTGTAAGAGATTATCCACAAGGAGTCTCAGCGGCCCATCTTTTAGGCTATATCGGTGAGGTCAATGATCGTGATGAACGACGTTTTCCTGCCATCCACTATCGCTCTGGAGATTTTGTTGGCAAAAGCGGTATGGAGAGACAGTTTGAGGTGCAGCTCAGAGGCCGAGAAGGGGTGCGAGAGATGGAGGTTAACGCAACTGGCAGACAGATCCGCCAACTGCGTAAGACCCCGCCACGTTCGGGAGAAGATCTTAAATTAACAATTGATTTGGGTCTACAGCAGGTTGCAGAAAAAGCGTTGGCAGGAAAAGTGGGATCGGTTGTGGTGATAGATCCTAATAACGGTCAGGTTTTGGTCATGGCATCCCAGCCCTCTTATGATCCTAATAAATTTATCAGGGGTTTTTCCTCCAAAGAGTGGAATCAAATTATTAATGATCCAGATCGCCCATTAGGTAATAAGGCTATTCAGGGCCAATATCCCCCTGGCTCTACCTTTAAAATTGTTGTGGCTCTTGCTGCAATGTCCGAGGGAAAACTAGATGCTAAGGAGCGTTATTATTGCCCTGGTCATATTGTTCGTGAGAAGCATAAATTTTATTGCTGGAAGCGCAAAGGTCATGGTCAAGTGGGTTTGGTTCAGGCTCTGGCCCAATCTTGCGATGTCTTCTTTTATAAATTGGCAGAGAAGGTGGGTATTGATGCCATTGAGAGGCAGGCTCGGCGACTGGGTTTGGGTGATACAACCAAAATCGGCTTAAATGGTGAAAAAGCGGGTTTGGTTCCATCTCGTTCTTGGAAGAGAGCAATGCAGGGGTTGGTCTGGTATCCGGGTGAGACCTTAATTACCGCTATTGGTCAGGGTTATCTGTTGACCACTCCATTGCAGTTGGCAAATATGATTGCAGCAATTGCCAATGGCGGAACCGTTTACCGCCCCTCTTTAGTAAATCTCGGTGCAGATGAGTTGCCAGAGGTGCTACAGTGGGGCCGTATTAACAGCTCGCAGATGGCACTATTAAAAAAGGGTTTGCGGGAGGTGGTGCACGGTTATGCTGGTACCGCTAAACGCTACCAGCCTGAGAGTGTAAAGGCTGCGGGTAAAACCGGAACCTCCCAGGTGGTGCGTCATAAACGTGAAGATTCTGGGGAAATTATCAAATCGGACAATGATCGCTATAAAGATCACGCCCTCTATGTGAGTTATGCACCAGCAGATCCAAATAGTGTACCAAAATTGGCAATCTCCATCGTTATAGAGCATGGTGGACATGGAAGTTCGGCAGCAGCACCTATTGCTAAAGAGTTGATAGATTATTATTTCTCACGGCAAAATGGAGGTGTGGGTAGTAATGACAATATCTGAAAAAAGAGGATATTTAGGTCTGGGAGGAGAGAGCTCTTTGGGCTGGGGAGAGCGATTTGCCCGTTTTCCTTGGAGCCTGCTTGCCATGTTGACTATTTTGGCAGCGGTGGGTTTTGTGGTGCTGTATTCTGCAACTGGTGGCGGGGATAACCTTCCACTACTTTGGCGACAGATGGTTCGCTTTAGTGTTGGCCTGTTTATAATGTTGGCTTTAGGGGTGATAGGGGGAGAGAAGATCTACCGCCGTTATGCTTATATGTTCTATGGCATATCTTTGCTATTATTGATGGCGGTATTTTTTGCTGGTACCATGGGTATGGGAGCCAGACGATGGCTATCTATAGGCGGTTTTTTACTACAACCATCAGAGCTTATGAAAGTTGCTTTGGTTTTAGCTTTGGCAAGATATTCCCACGATAGAGCAGCTTCAATGCGTTTTGATTCTGGGGGAGTGGCTATACCACTGTTGATGATTGCGGTTCCCGCAATATTTATTATGAAACAGCCGGATTTAGGGACAGCCATTATGGTCATTTCTGTAGGAGTGACAGTGATGGTGGTGTCTGGCCTTTCATGGACCTTGATATTAGGTTCTATAGTTCTTATTGGAGCCTCTATTCCAGTAGCCTGGAATTTTTTATACGACTACCAACGCCAGCGTGTCTTAACCCTATTTTTCCCGGAACAAGATCCTCTGGGGGCAGGATATCACATTATCCAGTCAAAAATAGCCATTGGTTCCGGAGGGGTGTTTGGCAAAGGTTTTATGGTGGGGAGCCAAAGTCGCTTGGAATTTTTACCAGAGCGACACACTGATTTTATTTTTTCGGTGTTGGCGGAGGAGTGGGGATTTTTGGGTGGTATGGCTCTGTTGCTGTTATATGGTATAATTATCATCAGGACATTAATTATTGCATCCAGAGCCAGCGACCGCTTTGGTCTGCTGGTCGGTGTTGGCATGACGGCATTTTTTGCTTTTCAGGTACTGGTTAATATAGGTATGGTGATTGGTCTTCTGCCAGTAGTTGGAATTCCTTTGCCATTTATAAGTTATGGCGGAAGTTCCATGCTGACCCTAATGATGGCTATGGGGTTTTTATGCCATGTTAGTATATATTCTAAGCAGCATGGACGTTCGGTTTAGCTGTTTTTAGCGGCCCTAAAAAAGAGGGAAATAAAAAAGTGAAGCTATCTAAATTGGCGATAGATTTAGGATTGGAACATCTTGGTGGAGATATATCCATATCCGCAGTAGCTCCTGTCCAAGAGGCAGGGGTTGAGCATCTCTCTTTTGTTACGGCAAAAAAATATCTGAGCAAGATTGAAAATATAGGAGCTTTGATTGTTCCTCCTGATTTGGCTAATGAAGCAGTTATTGAATCTAAACCACGTCTGCTTAGTACTGTTCCGTCACTAGATGTGGCGCGGGCAGCAAAGCTTTTGGGGCAGGAGTATCTGACCTTTTCTGGTATCCACCCTAAAGCCTGTGTGGACCAAACTGCTACAATTGGCGATGGTGTTGCCATTGGCCCAGGAGCAGTTATTGGAGCCGGGGTAGTGGTGGGAGATAATACCGTTATTCAGCCCGGAGTGGTTATTTATGATCGCTGTGAGATTGGGGCCAGATGTATAATAAAGGCCAATGCGGTAATTGGTGGTGAGGGATTCGGCTATGAGCTAGACAATTGTAGACTGGAGTCTATCACCCACTTTGGTATTGTGCGTATTGCTGATGATGTCCATATTGGTTCTGGCACTGCTATTGACAGGGCAAGGTTTGGTGCCACGGTTGTTGGCAGTGGGACCAGAATTGATAATATGGTCCATATCGCTCACAATGTGCAGATAGGGCGGAGCTGTATTATTGTCGCGCAGGTGGGTATTTCAGGCTCTTGTATTATAGAAGATGGTGTAGTAATGGCTGGTCAGGTAGGCTGTGTGCCTCATATAACTATAGGAGCAGGGGCGCGGATTGGTGCTTCAACAGGGGTAATATCCGATGTTCCAGCAGGTATTACCTGGACCGGATGGTTTGGTCAACCCCACCGTAAGGCTATGGCAGATGTAGTTGCTGTAAGAAAATTGCCGGACTTTATGAAGAAAGTTCAGGCTTTCATGAAAAAATTTGAGGAGTAGTTTTAAGATGGGGATGGAAAATCATGTCAAAGAGCGTTATTCAGAAGGTGCAACAAAGGTAGTTGAGGCTCTGTGTTGCCCTGTCTCTTATGATGCCGGGCTTTTGAAAATTTTGCCCAATGAGATTATTGATCGGGATTATGGCTGTGGTGATCCATCCAGTTATGTAAAAAAAGGGGATACGGTTCTTGATTTAGGTTCTGGGGGTGGAAAAATTTGTTATATGGCTGCCCAGTTGGTTGGTGAAGGGGGGCGGATTATTGGCGTAGATATGAACGACGATATGTTGGCTCTTGCGCGTAAATACCAAGCTGAAATTGCTAAAAAGCTTGGGGAAGACCGGGTTGTCTTCCATAAAGGGCGTATTCAAGACCTGGCTCTATCTCTGGATAGAGTGTCTCAATATCTTAAAGAAAACCCAGTTTCCGATCTTAAATCTGCCGATGCTTTTGAAGTCTGGATGGCTGCCCAAAGAGTTGACACTCCCATGATTGCTGATGAGAGTGTGGATTTGGTGATTTCCAACTGTGTGCTCAATTTGGTAGACGATGCAATGAAATGGCATCTTGTTGAAGAGATATTCAGGGTGGTAAAACCCGGTGGCAGGGTTGCTATATCTGATATTGTATCTGATGTGTTGGTGCCAGATGAGCTAAAGACCGACCCGGAGTTATGGAGTGGTTGTATTTCCGGGGCTTTTGTGGAATCAGAATTTATAGAGATGTTCAGTAGTGTAGGGTTTACTGCTGTGGCATTTGACAATTGGGATGAAAAACCTTGGAAGGTGGTTGATGATATTGAGTTTCGCTCTGTCACTCTAACAGCTTGCAAACCTTTGAGTTCTGTACATGAAGAGCAGATAGACCAAGGCCATGGGGTGATATATCGTGGGCCTATGGCAGTTGTAGAAGATGAGCTTGGTAACATTTTTCCTGCTGGGGTGCGTATTGCCGTCTCCCAACAGGTATTTGAGCGTTTGGGCATGGCTCCTTTTGCAGAGCAATTTATCCGTTTGGCTCCTAAATCCCCACCCCATCCAACTTTTTTTACAGCCTCTCCCGGTACAGTACGCCACCCAACCGAGACTCGTGGCGGTGATGCCCTGCTAAACAATGCTGGAGGGTGTGGACCCTCATCAGGCTGTTGTTAATATCTCTTAATATTTTAGGTCGTGCTCCAGTTGCAGGACAGGTAAAAACCCGGCTTATACCAGAATTAGGAGCACAAGGTGCTGCTGCTGCTCATGAACAACTTCTTAGCTATGTAGTTGGGATTGGAAAAAGTTGGTGTGAAGGAGTAGCCAAAAGAGATTTAAAGTTGTGGTGTACTCCTGATACCACACATCCCTATTTTGATGTTTTATTGACGAGTGAGAGAAGGCATAAGCAGCCCGAAGGTGATCTAGGTCAACGTATGGCGCATATTGTTGCCCAAGGTTTGCAATCTTATGATGGGGTTGTTCTTCTGGGTGGAGATGGGGTTTCTGTTTCAAAAAATCTACTAAACCGGGTTGAGTCAGCACTGGCCCAGGTTCCTGTGGTTATGGCCTCATCTAAAGATGGTGGTTATATTCTTATTGCCATGACTACATTTGCTCCCTCACTATTTGCCAACATGCCGTGGGGAACCCAGCAAGTAGCAGAGGAGACACAGTTGAGATTGAATGCTCTAGGCTGGCAATGGCAAGATTTTTCTGGTCAGTGGGATGTGGATAATTTTGAAGATTGGGACCGCTTTAAAAGCATTTTTCCACCGATGAGCTAGATAAATATCACTCACTGAGATCGCAAACATGACAATTGCGACCCTGAGCTTTAGCTTTGTAGAGATTTTCATCAACCGCAACAAGACAAGCCTCCTGGGACATGGAATGCTTCGGAATCACGGTTTTCCCTCCCAAACTAATAGTAACATGTTCAGCTATTTGCGAGGCGGCATGAGGAATTTTTAGATTTACCACAACTGATCTGAGCTTATCGGCCATGACCGCAAGACCAGACAAATCGGTTTCCGCCATTAAACAGACGAACTCCTCGCCCCCGTACCTGGCAAGGGTGTCTGTTGTGCGGATGACACCTCCCTTCAGAGCCTTGGCAATTCTCTTCAAACAGGTATCTCCTTCAACGTGACCATAATGGTCGTTGTATCCTTTGAAAAAATCGATATCCATCAGAATAATCGACAGTGGAGATTGGGCACGAATGGAACGTTGCCACTCCTTGGTAAACAACTCATCGAAATACCGTCTGTTGTATATCCCTGTCAAACCATCAACCATGGCCAACCTTTTAAAATAAATACGTGCCTGACTCAATTCGAGAATATTCTTGATGCGCAGTCGGGCGATATCTGGGTTGACAGGTTTGCTAATATAGTCTACGGCTCCCATCTCAAGCCCCACAACTTCATGATGTTCCTGCTCCATGGCTGTGACAAAAATCACAGGAATATCCTGAGTAGCAGGATGTTCCCGGATTTTATAACAGACGGTGTAACCGTCCATGTCCGGCATGATGATATCAAGAAGTATCATGTCGGGATGTCTACTCAAAGCTATTGCAATAGCCTCTTTGCCGGATGTGGCAAAAAGAATACGGTATTTGTCGCCAAGAATCTTACCAAGCATCTGGATATTGACCGGGTCGTCATCAACAATCAACAGGGTGGCTGACTTGTCAGGCTGATTTTTCAAAATATTTCTCCAAATTGATTGCTTATCTCCGTGTAGGATAATAGGGCTACCCTGTCTGATTAGATCTATCTTCCTTATCCTGTCTTTTTATCAAATCGATTACACGGGCTAACTCTTCCGAAGCTTCCTCGACCTGGAGTTGATGCATATAGAACTCCAATTTATCGAGATAACCATCTTGTGGTAACAGTGTCTGAAGTGTTGTCTTGACCTTTTCAAACTTGGAAATGACACCAAGATCCCGTGTCTTCAACATCCCGGCCAACTCTTCAATGACAAGTAAGAGTTCCTTCTTGTCCAGTAGATCTTCATTGTATTTATCCATCTGTTGTTTTTCAAGGAACATCTGACAGGAGGCCGCAGCGATATCAAGTGCTTTGCGTAACCCAGGTAACAGGGAAAACACACCTTCTGAATCGCGATGATACAGGGTTAGTTCCAACTCCTCGGCAATGGAAAAAACCTCCAAGCTGGAGATGTTCCCAGAAATGTTTTTAAGGTTGTGAACCAGACGGCTGGCAGATTCAAAGTCATTATTATTCAACAACTCTTCGATTGATTCAGGGAGATCCTGAGAGTTAGTGATGAGGCGATTCAATAATTTTGCATACAGGGTCAAGTCTCCCTGGCAGCGATTTAAACCTTTGTTGATGTCCAGATGGGGATAAACGACATCAATGGGAGACGACGGTGTAACCTGAGTTGCAAAATCCGTGTTTTCTGAAAATTGTGTGTTTGGTAAAGGAAGGTCGGCCTCACGGTTGATCCATTTAAGAATCGTGTCAAGCAGTTGTTGCACATCAATGGGCTTGCCAAGGTGATCATTCATGCCAGCCTCCAGACAACGGTTGATCTCGTCCATCATGGCACTGGCAGACAAGGCGATAATAGGCAAAGATTGGAAACGTTCCTGACTACGAATCTGCCTAGTCGCTTCCAAACCATCCATCACTGGCATTTGCATATCCATAAGGACGAGATCAAACCCGTTAACCGATTGATTGACCATTTCAACCGCCTTATGACCATCAGTAGCTATGGAAACAACCGCCCCTTTTCTCTCCAAAATCTCCTGGATCAACTCCTGGTTTTCCTGCATATCATCTACTAAAAGAATACAAAGACCTTGCAAAAAGGCAAATTCATCTGCAGGCTCCAGTTCCTCTTCGACCACAGCTTCGACAACCTCATTGTGCAGTGAGGTCAACGATCGTAACAGCGTATGAGGCATGATCGGCTTAGGTAGGAAAGAGGCTTTTTCCAACCCCGACTTTTCCAACCATGATACAATCTTGCTCTCGTGAAATTCACTTCCCATAATCACCAGGGATGGGATGGGGTAGATGCCGGAAGCACTTAATGCCGATTTGGTAAAATCCCCCATATTCCCCGATTCGTCCCAATCTAACAGTACCACATCAAAAGAGGTTTCTGCGTGAATGCCCTTTTGCAGAGCTTGAATACCCCCCAACCCAGAGTCTACAGACTGGTAGCTCAGTTGCAACGCATCCAACAACCCTCGCAAAATCTCTCTTGATCTCTTATTGTCATCGACCAGCAAAACACGCTGCTGCAAGAGATTATCAGGGAGCGCAAAAGTCAACTCCTCATGGTCTGAGTGCCGACCAAATCTGGCATTAAAAGAAACACACGTCCCCACATTGGGTTGGCTCTCTATAGAGATCTTTCCCCCCATCATCTCCACCAGACTCTTACAGATTGACAATCCCAACCCGGTTCCACCATATTCCCTGGTAATGGAGTTATCGCTCTGCTGAAAGGCTAGAAAAAGATCACCGATCTTATCTTTCGAAATACCGATACCCGTGTCTTCGATTGTAAATATCAGAAGAATCTCATCGTCCTCACAAGCTTCCAATTTAATTGAAAAAACAATCTCTCCATCCTGGGTGAACTTAACCGCATTGGTTCCCAGATTAATCAAAACCTGTTCCACACGAATGGGGTCGCCTACCAGATGGACAGGAACATCTATGGAATAAGAGACCAATATCTCCAGTTTTTTTGATATATCTCCTCTAATCTGAAGAGTATCGACAACCCTTTCCATCACCTCAGCCAGACTAAAGGGAACTTGCTCCAACTCCAATTTCCCAGCGTCGATCTTTGAAAAATCAAGAATATCATTGATGAGGCGCAGCAGTGATTTGGAAGCCATCTCAATTTTGTTCAGATAACGCTCCTGTCGTTTGCTGAGTCCCGTCTGGTTGGCTAGATAACACATGCCGATTATGGAATTCATCGGTGTACGGATTTCATGGCTCATCTTGGCAAGAAACTCACCCTTGGTTTGATTGGCTTTGTGGGCAAGTTCCTCACTCTTTCGCAACTCCATTTCCATTATTCTTCGCTCGGATATGTCTCTAACAATGGCGACGTTGTACTCCTGATGATCGAACTCCAAGTAATTGGCACTGATTTCCACAGCCAATGGAGAGGCGTTAAAGCAAATCAGGTCGGCTTCAAAGGTCAATGAACCTTTCTCTTTCAGTTCGGCCCAATGAAGATACCAGGCTTCGCCGAAATGAACCGGATTCAGATCAAAGGCACTCATGGACATCAGCTTATCACGGGAATATCCCAGTCGATCACAGGTTGCCTGATTGACACCGGAAAACTTTCCATCAGGCAAAACCCATAGCACCATGTCCAGGCTGTTCTCTAACGAGGCATGGGCCAGTCGTAATCGGTATTCGTCCTGTTTTTTTGTTGTTAAATCATCAAAAATGCTAACGACTTCACCTGATTCAAGTTGAAATACGTTGTATTCCAGCCAGGATTGCAGTTGATCGTCCTGGTAACGACAGATAGGGTGAAGTATGGACTTACCCGTACGGTACACATGTTGAAACACCTGCAGCAAACCGGACTCTTCAACCAAGGGCAAAACCTCTTTAACCCGTCGACCAGTCAAGGGAATGCTATCAAGAATCCTGGCGATTCGAAGACCGGATTTGTTGATATCGGAAAAGATGAAGTCATTGCCATCATCAACGGATTGATAGATGGCGACACCACTAGTCATGGCATTGAACAGGGTACGGAAGCGCTGCTCACTCTCCTTCATGGCTACCTCTGCCTGATGACGCAGACGGGTCTCTCGCAGACGCAAGATCCCGTCAGCCATCTGCTGACTCAAGGCGGTCAGTAACCGACTTTCCGTTTCATCGAAGGTATCCTGTTTGGATGAGTAGATATTCAATACACCAAATGGAGTGTTGTTGTCGGTAAGTGGTATGGCAATGCTGGAAAGAAAGCCTTTGTTCGTGGCTTCCGACTGCCATGGTTTATAGCTGGAATCGTTCTGAGTGCTAGAAATAATCTTGAGTTGACCAGTACGTGCAGCCAGTCCGGTCGGGCCATTCCCAAAAGGCGATGAGTCATCCCAAGAGACAATCAACCCATCCAAATAATCTTTGGCGTTTTCTCCATACGCGGCCACTGGGAATACCCGCTTGGAACCATCTTTCTCGATAAATCCTACCCAAGCCATTTCGTATCCGGCATCTTCTACCAGTACCTGGCACAACTTTTCAAGGGCTTTATTCTTGTCGACGGCAATCTTCAATATCTCAGAAAACAGCAATCGGGTGTTTAAATCCCGGTTGGCCTGAAATAATTGTTTCTCCGTCTCTTTCAGTGAACTGATATCATGCTGAACACATACAAAATATCGGATAGTACCATCTTTATCACACAATGAATTAATGGAAACAGAGGACCAAAAATCACGACCAGATTTTGTCTTGTTGATCATCTCTCCCTGCCAACTTTTGCCGATATTGACCTGCTGCCACAACGCCTCGTAAAGATGAGGATCCTGCAATTCTGATTTCAGTATCCTAAGATTTTGCCCCTGAGCTTCATTGAAAGTGTATCCCGTCATCACAGTAAAATGGAGATTGACAAATTCAATGTTTCCCATCGGGTCGGTGATAATAACCGCAGATGGGCTTTGCTCCAAAGCACTTGATAACTTCTGCAATTCAGATGTCTGACGGAAAATTTCCAGTTCAGAGGCTTTAGCAAGGCTCAGTGTTAGGGCAGTTGCCCAAATGGTGAACAAGGCATAAATACGATTGGTCAGTGCCATCCACGACTCTAACCCTGGCGTGGAGGCCAAATATCCGACAACAGTCAGTACTGTCGCGACAACTGCCAGCCAGATGATATGGGAACGTTTTGGATACCAACCACCCAACAATACCAAAGCTGTGAAAGGCACTCCCCCAGCCACTCCTAAAGGCATGGCTAGATCCAAGGCCGTAACAGCCAGTGCCATCCACACAGATAAAATGATCAGACTGAAAGGAACCTCTTTGTGGCCGTCTGATTGAATAAACCTATTGGACTTTATTTCTCCAGAATTACTCTTCACCACCGCATTTTCCATCTTTCGGGCCATAAAGAGCGAACCAATGACAATCATTACCAGTGTAAACCCCATGGTACGTATTCCAGAGGTCATAAAAGGTTCTTGCAGTTCAGCCAGATCGATTTTTGCAACAAGTCCGGTATCCAGAATGTCCAGAGGGGCATAGGCTGCCAAAACATCTTCAGAGCGGTAATCCTTGTCAGCCCGTACCCCTTGGAACCCTGAAAGTGCCATCCGCATGGGGCCTGCAGCTTCTGATGATATGAAAATTGGTGGCACAGGCATGCCAGTTATGGTGGACTTCAGAAGAAATTCAATGTTTCGTCCGTTGAGTCGCCCCATCACAAACTCTCCTGAGTTGCCAAAACCGTTACCGGTCTCATAGGCTTCGACGAACCGGGCCAGAGTTTCACTTTTGGCTTCGAGACTGGGATCTGTCAATAACTCATTCTCATATTGATCAATAATCCGTTTTTGACTGGCAACCATTTCAGCAAGGAATGATTCAGAGTCACTATAGGATGTTCGATAAAGCAGCAGATTAGCGGTAGTAGTTGTGGCTATGGTAACCAAGGACATGACCAACAACAAATAGAAGACTCTCTCCAACCTGCTAATTTCTCTTCCCTTACCAAGAAAAAAGGAAAACTCATCCCTTAGCTGGGAGGTCGACTCCACCTGCCACAGCAGGAGCAGACCCAATCCCAGGGTGAATAGGGCAATGAACGTTGCCAATAAGGCAGAGTTGATAAACGGGGCATGAATTTCATCTATATCAATTTTGCATACTAGTCCAATGTTTAATTCAGGGATAGCCTGATAGGCGGCAAGGACTTTGACCGAACGATAATCAAGTTCAGTAATCAATCCCGATTGTCCAGCTAAAGCCAACTGCATGGGGCGAGCCAGAGGTCCTTCAAGGGGAAGGGAGGGCAAGCGTTTTTGCATCAATCTGGACTTGACGAGAAACTCAATTTTGTCACCATTGATTTGCCCCAGGACAAACTCACCAGTTTGACCAAAGCCTTTTTGTTTGTTTAAAGCGGCTATAGTGTTTTTGACTGTCCCATCAATGGCTCCGCCGGGATAACTATCTCCATGAGTCTCGGACTCAAACGAGTACATGGCTCGGATCAGGGAAACCTGGCTTTTTGATAACTGTTGGAGTTGATTTTCCTCGGTCTTGATCGAAGATTTATAGAGCATGATCAAGGAAAAGGCGGTTGCAGTCACCGTGACTGTGATCATTATTAGGACTAGGAGCAAAAACTGGCGGTACTGATTATTGATAGTCATAGTGCCACCTTAAACCTAGATTATACATTTGGAAGTACCTTAACCGACAATTCATACATACCTAGATTATACATTTGGAAGTACCTTAACCGACAATTCATACATACCTTCCAGTAACGCGTGGCCCTACCACATATTCCTCAATAATCCATCACTTCGTATCCAAATGACTTAACTGAGAGCTTGTGAAAAAATGAAACTCTGTTAACTGCTTGCTTTACTACGGTTAGGACAGTTTTCTTTCAAGCAGTCCACATAGATGTAAAGGGCATGATCTCGGACTACAAACCCTCGCTCTTTAGCAATTTCTCGCTGCCGATTTTCAATGCTCTCATCAATAAACTCTTCAACACTACCACACTCTAAACAGACCAGATGGTCGTGGTGCATACCTTGGTTTAGCTCAAAAACAGCTTTGCCGGACTCAAAGTGGTGGCGTTGTAAAAGTTCTGCATGTTCAAACTGGGTAAGAACTCGGTAGATGGTGGCAAGGCCAATTTCATCACCATCAAAAAGAAATTTTTTAAAAACATCTTCGGCGGTAAAATGTTTGTCTGGCTCGTTTAAAAAAAGTTCCAATACTCGTAAACGTGGTAGAGTAGCTTTAAGTCCAGCCTTTTTGAGATTATTGTTCATGTTCATGGCAGAGCATCCTAACATTTTAACCTAGATTCGGCGGTTGTCGCTACGTAAGCTACGCCAACTGCCGAATCTAGGTTTAATTAGTTAATTAGATAAGGGGGATGAGAATTACCATTTAAACGAAATTGTTGGTTAAACAGCAAACAGAATCTTTACCCGAATATTTTATAAAATACAGTGGTATATTGCACATAAAATAAAAATGGTGTTAAATTTCTCTAATCCTATTGTAAATTAATAAGGCTGGATAGTGAAGGTCATTCGGATCTTAAAATTTTAAAACATGCACAAATTGGTAAAACATTAGACAAAAAATGGTGGAATAATGAAAAAATTTGCAGGATTATTAATAGCTCTCTTCGTTATCGGGTTTAGCGGTGGGGCCAGGGCGGATGTTTTGGTCTTGATTCATGGTTATTTGGGTTCTCCAGGTAGTTGGGAGCAGAGTGGGGTGGCTTCGGTGTTGGAACAAAACGGTTGGCATCGGGCAGGAATTGTCTCCACCGACCCTGGTGGTAGGGTTCACCTGCTGCCTGCTATTGCAGGGCAAAAGAGAGAAAATAAGGTTTATATAGTCACTTTACCATCTCTAGCACCCCTAAATTTTCAGTCTCAACACCTGCAATTAATGCTAAATTTTTTAAACCAGCGACATAAGGGAGAGCCATTTATTCTTGCTGGTCATTCTGTAGGTGGAGTCGTTGCAAGGCTGGCACTGGTTAAGGGGTTGGTGTCAACTCCCAAAGCATTAATAACCATCGCTTCTCCTCACCTTGGTACACCGAGAGCCGGACAAGCCCTGGATTTTACCGACTCTCCATGGCCTATTGAGGTTATGAAAGATATTTTTGGAGGTTCCCAATACCACACACTCAAGTCATCACGTAGCCTCTATTATGATATTTCCGGTCCTTGGCCCGGTTCGTTGTTATACTATTTGAATAACTCTCCCCATCCAGATATTAAATATATCTCTGTTGTTAGAGTTGGATCCTATATGATTTGGGGTGATAATATAGTGCCAACCATCAGTCAGGATATGAATAATGTCCAACAACTAAGAGGTAAATCAACTGTTTATACCTCTGGAACTGGTCACTTTTTGGTTGCAGCCGATGGCTTTTTATTGTCTGAAATCCTTAAACATATCTCAGCAAAATAGTGCTAAAACCTAGATTCGGCAGTTGTAAGTGGGGGCTTACAACTGCTGGTTGCTAAAAACAGATCAAAAAAAATGGCTCATCTACTGCCTATCCTGTGGATTTGCTACTCTTCTAAACATTCCAAATAAAACATTTTTTATAATATTTACAAGTCGGCACAAAATGTGAATTATTTGCTATATAAGTGTTATTTTATCTGTTTTTCTTAAAACAAAATAACCTATCAATTTAATTTACAACTTTGCAGGTTAATGTTGGATATTGGGGTTTTAACTGATGGATTATATTGAATTTCTCTACCAATCTTCACCAAAAATAAGGGAGAATTTGGTTGGTGAACGCCTAGATGATGCTGTTGTGTGCAGTGAGGAAAAGAATTTGACACAACTGCTCACTATCATGACCATGGAGGGTGATTTTCCCATCAATGTAAAAATCGGTAGCCAAATATTTGATTATCACTCTTTTTTAAAACTGGATGTTGTCAGTGGTGAGGTTGGGGCAACAAGTCTTTATTTGATCATTGATGCTCTTGATCCTGCAATTGGTAACCTTCGCATTCGCAAGAGTGACTCTGTGATGCTCAGAATGAGCACCAAACGCCATAATCTAGAATTTAAAGTTTATTATTTAGAGCTTGTAAAGCGGAATGTTCTGAAACTCTCGTTTCCTGAAAATATTATAATTCGCACAGAAAAAAGAGCATCAATTAGGGTCTCAGTCGATAAAGATTGGGGATTTATTGGCACAATTACCCGTAAAGCAGGCATTACATTTCCAGTTAAGCTAATCAATATCAGCAGTGGTGGTCTGTTTTTCCAACCCCAAGGAAAACTACCCTCCATTATGGATGGCGGTGAAATAGTCTGTCATTTTAGATGGAAATCACAAAATATTCGTTGCAATACCAAAGCAACAATTATCGAGAGGACCAGCATTGAAGAGGTAGTATATTATCGATGTCGTTTTAATTTTGAGCAGTATGATTCTGCAATGCGTGATCTGGAAGCCTTGGTTGCAACCGCGCAACTACGCCAAATACAGCGGCGACGAGAACTATTTAAAGATTTTAAAACTCCAACAAAAAGTAAAAGTGAAGGAAGTGAAAAAACTGTTAAAAAAAAGAGTAAAAAATAGATAATCCGCTTTGCGTATTTATCTATTTAAACAGATGAAAAGTGTATTGGTATTTTTGACTACCGCAATCCTTGGGGGTGAAAATAACTTCTAAAAAAGTGGCCCACCACAGCCACTACCATACCCACCATGCCCCCAGCTAAAAGACCGTTTAAGGCGGCTTTTTTTTCTACATTACGCAGGCGTTCATCAAGCTTGCTCATCCATTTTGTCTGTTCTTGTTGTCGGCGTTGAATAGCCTCTAAGATCCCCTCCATCTTACCCATGCTTATAAGCAATTCATGAAGTGTATCTGCCTGATTTTTGGTACGATTGTTCATTTTATAGAATCCGTAGTAACTATTCCAACTAAGCCAGACAGCCCCACACCCACAGTTACAATATGCTCCATAGCCTCAGGTGATATTGAAAGACCAAATGCTGTTAATAATAGAATTAAACTACGCCATGTTGATGGCTCTTTTAAACGATTTATCAAATAATTCATCAAGTTTATCCTTGAACCTAGTTTATACCAATTTTTATAAATTCTGACTTACTGCCATGTCCAGCTTTGGTGTAGCAGGGTGAATGACATATTGATGAAATTAAGCAGGATCAATTCCCATGGTTTTGTGACTCATTAGTTTTTTAACTGTATAATCTAATTAAGAAACAAAAGAGCATAAGGGAGAGAAAATAACCCCGTGTATTGATTCAGCAGTTGTTTGGATGGTGGTGAAATAGAAAGGAATTTTGAAAAAATCTTGATTTTATTAAAATGATCAAATCAGTTAATATAACCATAATTAATTCAATATCAGGTTTAGGAGGTTCCTATGCGTACAATGCAAAAAGTAACAGCAACAGAATTTAAAACTCGCATGGGAAAGTATTTGGAGACTGTTTTACAACTTCCTATTTCCATAATAAAATCCGGTAGGGAAAATGCTGTTCTCCTCTCACGGCAACGTTATGATGAGCTACAAAATTTAGAAGATCGCTACTGGGCAGAACAGGCAGTTGAAGCTGAAAAAAATGGCTACCTTGGGCCAGAAAAAAGTTTTGAATTCCTAGCAAAAGGTATGGCCCAAGATGACTCTACATCATCTTGATATTTCCCGTGATTGCCATAAATTTTTAGAAAAACTCCCTCCAAAACAGTTTAACCTAGATTCGGCAGTTGTCGCCACGCACCTGACGCAAGCTATTGATTCACCTGGCATATCAGGGGAAAGTCTTAT